>JBAXUJ010000184.1:0-2406 GCA_037129735.1 Opitutia bacterium
TCGGCTGAATCAGTTGGCGGGGCTCCACAGAAATTTCTGTGAGCATGGTGCGAATACCGGCGGTTGCACGTAGACGACGTAAGCGAGTAGATGGGTCGATTGATTCCGACATCGGAGGGTTGAGTTAGTCGAGTCAGTGTCGAAGGGCAAGGCGAAGGGCAGGCTTTGACCCACGAGACACACTCGGGGTGTGACACTTTGTCAAAATGCCCGCCAATTTGGCCACAAACTCTGACTACCTCTCTTAAAAACGCCCATTTATCAGCCATTTATCCTTGGCACAAGCCCTGCCATACTAGGACAAACCCAAAAACTAATATGAGTAAAATAATCGGAATCGATCTCGGAACTACCAACTCTTGTATGGCCATCCTGGAAGCAGGTGAAGCCGTCGTCATCGCCAATTCAGAAGGCGCACGTACGACGCCTTCAGTTGTCGCTTTCACGAAAACAGGCGAAGTGCTCGTCGGCCAAGCCGCGAAGCGCCAAGCGGTCACCAACCCGAAGAATACCGTTTTCTCGGCGAAACGCCTCATCGGCCGCAAATTCTCCGAAGTTAAAAATATCGCCTCTAAACTTCCTTACAAAGTAGTTGAAGGAAAAAATGGCGACGCCGCCATTGAGTGCGACGTTGAAGGAAAACCACGCGTCTTCACTCCAGAAGAAATTGCTGCCAAAGTTTTAGCTAAGCTCAAGGCTGATGCTGAAGCCTACCTCGGTGAAAAAGTTACTCAGGCAGTGATTACTGTTCCTGCTTACTTCAATGATTCCCAACGTCAGGCTACTAAAGACGCCGGCACTATCGCTGGTTTAGAAGTGCTTCGTATCGTTAACGAGCCAACCGCTGCCTCTTTAGCTTACGGATTAGATAAGAAGGGCGATGAGAAGATTGCGGTTTACGATTTAGGTGGTGGAACGTTCGACGTATCGATTCTCGAAATCGGTGGCGGTGTTTTCGAAGTTAAAGCAACCAACGGCGACACTGAACTCGGTGGCGACAATTGGGACGAACGCATTATCCAATGGCTCATTGATGGATTCCGCGCTGAACAAGGTATCGATCTCTCCAAAGATCCGATGGCTCGTCAGCGTCTGAAAGAAGAAGCTGAAAAAGCGAAGATTGCTTTATCCTCTTCAAACTCGGTCGACATCAATTTACCGTTTATCACGGCTGATGCAACCGGTCCAAAGCACCTCAACGTCACTCTGACCCGTGCACAAATGGAAAAGGTCTGTGATGATCTTTCCGAGCGCACTAAGAAGCCTTTTGAAAACTGCTTAAAAGATGCAGGCCTTTCGATGAATCAAGTCGATGAACTCGTCTTGGTCGGTGGTATGACTCGTATGCCTAAGATTAACGACATCGCTCGTTCACTCGCTGGCAAAGATCCACACAAAGGTGTTAATCCCGATGAAGTAGTTGCGATTGGCGCTGCTATTCAAGCCGGTGTTTTAAAGGGCGACGTTAAAGACGTTCTCTTGCTCGATGTTACACCGTTAACGCTCTCGATTGAAACTATGGGTGGCGTATCGACCCCGATGATTGATCGTAACACCACGATTCCTACTAAGAAATCTCAAGTGTACTCAACCGCTGCAGACAATCAGCCCGCTGTAGATATCGTTATTCTCCAAGGTGAACGTCCGATGGCTAAAGATAACAAGCACCTCGGTACGTTTAAGCTCGATGGTATTATGCCAGCGGCTCGTGGTACTCCACAAATTGAAGTGACCTTCGATATCGACGCGAACGGTATCTTACACGTGAGCGCAACCGATAAAGGAACCGGCAAAGCTCAAAAGATTTCCATCACCGGTTCTTCGGGTCTTTCTAAGGAAGAAGTTGAGAAGCTCCGCAAGGAAGCCGAACTCCATGCCGATGAAGATAAGAAAGCTCGTGAGACTGCCGAAGCGCGCAATCAACTCGACGCCATTATCTTCCAAGGCGAAAAACAAATCAAAGAAAACGGCGACAAGTTCCCTGGTGAAACCAAGGCCCAAGCCGAAGCTGCGATCAAGGAAGGTCAAGAGCTCTTGAAGAAACCTGAAGCAACCGCTGAAGAGTTCCAAAAGGCTCACGAAGCCATCATCAAGCCTCTCAGCGAAGCCGCACAGGCGATTTACGCTGAAGCCGCAAAGCAAGCCGAGGCTAACCCCCAAGGCGGTGCCGAAGCTAAAGACGGAAAAGCCAAAGATGGCAAAGTGGTCGACGGCGACTTCGAGGTTGTAGACGACGGTAAGAAATAATCTCTGATAGTGTTCTTAAAAGGGCCAGCCAACCAGCTGGCCCTTTTTGTTTTTATATCGCTCAACCGTTGACCAAATGCCTCGGCTGTGTTGCCTTTTAAGTGTGAAATCTTCCGAGCAGTTATTCCAAGAAGCCCTAGCAATGATTCCAGGCGGGGT
>JBAXUJ010000185.1:0-2390 GCA_037129735.1 Opitutia bacterium
CTCAAAGGTCGCACCGCCGTCATCATCGGTGGCACGGGCGAACTTTGTGGCGCTGTCGCCGAAGGTTTTGCCTCCGCTGGTGCTCACGTCATCCTAGTCGGACGTGATCCCGCTAAGGCCGACGCTCGTCTCGCAAAAATTAAGTCTGCCGGCGGTAAAGGTGAATTCATGTCCTGCGAGGCGACTAACAAAAATGACCTTATCGTTCTCCGTGATAAAATTTTAGCTACTCACGGAAAAATCGATATCCTCATCAATGGTGCCGGCGTAAACTCCGCCACTCCCTTCTTCGAAATCGCTGAAACTGAACTCGACCGTATTATCTCAGTTAACATCAAGAGCGTCGTGCTCGGTTCACAAGTATTCGGTGAAGCGATGGTCAAAGCAGGAAAAGGTTCGATCATCAATCTCGGTTCAGAATCGGGCATCGTTCCTCTCTCTCGAGTCTTCACTTATTCTGCTACCAAAGCTGCGGTTCATAATCTGTCTAAAAATCTTGCTCGCGAATGGGCACCTCATGGCGTTCGCGTTAACACTCTTATTCCTGGATTCTTCCCCGCTGAACAAAACCGCAAAGTGCTCACTCCTGATCGCGTTGCGCAAATTCTCGGAAAAACTCCTATGGGACGTTTTGGTGAAGCTAATGAACTCATCGGTGCCTGCTTATTGATGGCCTCAGATGCGGGCAGCTTCATCACCGGAGCCGAAATCGTGGTCGACGGCGGTTTCGCCGCTAAAGCAATTTAATCCTATGGCATTTCTCGACGACAATTTCATCCTCGCTGGGCCGACCGCTCAGTCTCTCTACCACAAAGTAGCGAAGTCACAGGGAATTGTAGATTACCACTGCCACCTTAGCCCTAAAGATATCGCCGAAGATCGTCGCTTCGAAGATCTCTCAGCCGTCTGGCTTGCCGGCGATCACTACAAGTGGCGCGCTATGCGTGCTTGTGGCGTTAATGAAGATTACATCACCGGAAATAAAACCACTTCCCGCGAAAAATTCCAAGCTTGGGCCGAAACGGTTCCCCAAACTTTACGCAATCCCCTCTTTCACTGGACCCACCTCGAACTTCGTCGTCACTTCGGAATCAACGACATCTTAGAAGGCGCCACCGCACAACCGATCTGGGACGAAGCGAATCGCCAACTTAAACACGGCAACCTTACCGCTCGTGGTATTCTTTCTTTAATGAAAGTAGAATTAGTCGGCACAACCGATGATCCTGCTGACTCACTCGACTACCATCACGCCATCGCAAAGTCCGGATTCAAAACACAAATCGTTCCCACTTTCCGTCCCGACGCCTGCCTTAAAGTTCATCTCCCTGAACGCGTTCAAGCTTGGGCTAAACGTCTCTCCGCTATCAGCGGTAAAAATGCCGACACTTTCGAAGGCCTCATCGCTGCACTGAATAAGCGTCACGATGATTTCGCTGCCGCTGGCTGTCGCGCGACCGACCACGGATTAGAATATTTACCTGACGTCACCTGCACCGACGCAGAAGCGAAATCAATTTGGGAAAAAGCTCAAAAAGGTACCGCTGCTACTTTCGCAGAAACCGAAAAATTCACTGCCTACATCATGCTGCATGTAGGTCGTTTAAATCACGCTAAGGGTTGGACCACTCAGCTTCACCTCGGACCAGTCCGTGACCCAAACCTCGGACTTCTTAACCGTCTCGGTTCCGACGCAGGTTGCGACACTATTGGCGATTACCGCCAAGGTCCTGGATTGGTTCGCTGGTTCGGAACTCTTTCCGGCGAAAACGCACTCGGTAAAACTATTATTTATAATATCAATCCAGCCGACACCGCCCTGTTCGCCTGTATGATTGGTTCCTTCCAAGACGGTATCACCCCTGGAAAGATTCAATACGGTTCCGGTTGGTGGTTCCTCGATCAAGAACGTGGCATGCGCGATCAAATGAACGCCCTCTCCGACCTCGGATTGCTCGGTCGATTCGTGGGTATGGTCACCGATTCTCGCTCCTTCCTTTCCTACCCACGTCACGAATACTTCCGTCGCATTCTTTGCGATCTCGTAGGCAGTGACGTCGATTCCGGTCGCATCCCCGATCGTCCTGAGTGGACCGAGAAACTGATTGCCGACGTGAGTTACCAAAACGCTAAAAAGTATTTTGGTTTCAAACTCTAGGTTCGATCCGAACGATAGACGCGCTGTACACGTTGTGTCAGCGTGCATAAGGCTTCCCAAGGAATTGAGTCCGACCACTTACAGAATTCTGTCACGGTAATTCGGTCACTTCCTTGCGCTCCTAAAATAGTCGCGACATCGCCAGGCTTAACCTGTCCGATGTCAGTCACATCAACCACAGTCTGATCCATACTAACACGTCCTAGTATCGGACAGCGTTTTCCGTTTATCA
>JBAXUJ010000186.1:0-2385 GCA_037129735.1 Opitutia bacterium
GTTTAAACTCAACCTAACTCGGTTCGAAAAGTCAAAGAAAGTATAGGGTCGACAGCAAAAAAATCGTCTGTTTATTCAACTTACCCATGAAAGAACCCCATAATGCTTCCAAGAGTCTATCACCTTACCGTTGGGTGATTTTGTCCCTATTGTTTTTTGCAACAACGATCATATATATCGATCGTCAGATTATGTCTCTCATTAAGTCGCAACTCGATACCGAGTTTCATTGGACAAATGAGCAGTATGGCTGGGTTCAGTCGGCGTTTCAGGCCTCTTATGCAATCGGTTTATTGGGCTTTGGTTGGTTTATTGACCGTTTTGGCACTAAAAAAGGTTATGCCATTTCAATTGGTGCCTGGTCAGTTTCAGCTGCTGCACACTTTTTAATTGGGGCTATTGCGATTGGATGTTCATTTTCTATCGGCTCTCTTGGTTTTGATTATCCTTCGAGAGTTATCTTGGGTGCAATTGGATGTTTTTGCTTAGCACGAGTTGCCTTGGGTATGAGTGAAGGTGGTAATTTCCCTGCAGCCATTAAAACAGTTTCACAGTGGTTCCCTCGTTCCGACCGTGCGTTTGCTACAACGCTTTTTAATTCAGGATCTAATGTGGGCGCGCTCATTGCTCCTGCGATTTTTCCCATCATCGCAATCACCTATGGCTGGCGTTATACTTTCTTAATCGCGAGTATTCTCGGTATTATTTGGTTATGTTTTTGGTTACCATTATTTAAGAAAGCCCCACCACTTGAAGAAGATGAGGTAGTAGCAGAGCGCAAAATTCCATGGTTAAGTTTGCTCGGAGTTCGCCAAACATGGGCTTACATGATTGCCAAATTCTTAACTGACCCCGTTTGGTGGTTCTATTTAATTTGGTTGCCTGATTATTTTAAGAAACAACAGCACTTGGATATCAAGGCGATGGGATTACCCCTCGTAACATTGTATGGAATTGTCACTGTGCTTAGTATTTTAGCAGGTTGGGCTGTTAAGAAAGTCGCTGACCGTGGACATGACATCGTAATGGTTAGAAAGCTTTCGTTACTGATTTTCGCACTATGTTCTCTGCCGATTTTCTTCGTGCGTGGACTAGGAATGTGGGAAGCAGTCTTGCTGATCGGATTTGCCGCATCCGCACACCAAGCATGGTCCGCTAGTTTATATTCAGCTGTTTCAGAAACTTTCCCACGTGATGCCGTTGGCTCAGCGAGTGGACTGGGTGGTATGGCTGGATCGTTAGGTGGTATGATTTTCCCAATCGTTGCCGGAAGAATCTTGGATGCCTCTGATAATGGTTACTCGATTTTATTTACCTTCTGTGCGTTCGCCTACATCGTCGCATTTGCAATTCACCACTTATTACTTCCACGCTTAGAGAAAGCAAAAATTTAGATATATATAATTCCAAACAAAAAGGCCTCCACTCGGAGGCCTTTTTTTGTGGGCAGATAGTTGGATTAACCAGCGACCACGAAGTTCACGAGCTTACCTGGAACAATGATTTCTTTGATGATGGGTTTTCCATCAATAAACTTTTGCACGGCAGGATCTGCTTTTGCGAGAGCGACAAGAGCTTCTTTAGTGATGTTCTTATCGACCTTAGTTGTGGCACGTACTTTGCCGTTCACTTGGAAGACCACATCAACAGTGGATTCGACGAGTTTTGATTCATCGAATTTAGGCCAGCCCGCTTGAGTAATGCTTTCTTTGTGACCTAGGCGTTGCCAGATCTCTTCGCAGAGGTGAGGAGCGAAAGGTGCGGCGACGCGAGTAAAGTCCTCGACCGTTGAACGTTTTAAGGTCGGGGATTTTTCGGCGACATTCATCAAGATCATCATTTGAGAAATCGCCGTATTGAATTGGAGTGTTTCAATGTCGTTGCCGACTTTCTTGATGGTACGATTCAGTTCGCGAACAAGTTCCTCAGTTTCATTCGCGCCATCGTTTATCTTATTAGAAATATTTCCAGTGGTCTCATCGATGGCGAGGCGCCAGAGTCGACGTAAGAAACGAGTGATACCCGAAATGCCATCAGTGTTCCAAGGTTTGGATGCTTCGAGAGGTCCGAGGAACATCAGGTACATGCGTAAGGCATCGGCACCGTGTTCTTTGACAATGATATCCGGATTCACGACATTGCCACGGCTCTTAGACATTTTTTCGCCATCTTCGCCGAGGATGAGACCTTGGTGAAATAGCTTTTTAAATGGTTCAGGAGTGGGGAGGACTTTAATGTCGTAAAGGAAGCGATGCCAGAAGCGTGCGTAGAGTAAGTGAAGGACGGCGTGTTCTGCTCCGCCAATATAGAAATCGGGATTGCCCCAGTAATTAAGATTTTCGGCGGACGCTAATTCCTTCGTATTTTGTGGGTCGAGATAACGTA
>JBAXUJ010000187.1:0-2378 GCA_037129735.1 Opitutia bacterium
GTTAAATGTTGAGTGTGGATGCCACGATCGTCGGCGGAAGTGCAGGTGATGCGGAGTCCGTCGAAAGGAAGGGCGATGATCGAGCGGCTACCTTCGTTGATGGTGATGGGTTGAGTGAGCGTGAAAACTTCGCGGTCTTCTTTTTGTTCAACGATGCCCGCTTGGTGAATGAGGGTGGTGAAGGGGCGAGCTGAACCATCGACGATGGGCGGCTCGGAGGCGTCGAGCTCCACGATTGCGTTATCGATAGCCATACCGCTGAGGGCGGAGAGGACGTGTTCGATGGTATGGAGTTTGACCGTGTCTGAAGTGACCGTCGTTTTACGTTCCAATTCCGTGACCATTTCGGAGACGGGGCGAATCTCGGGTTTGCCGATGATGTCGGTACGACGAAAGACAACGCCGGTGTTGGGGGCGCCTGGCTTGATGGTGAGGGTGACCTCTTGGCCGGTGTGTAAGGCTTTGCCTTTAACCGAGGCCTCTTTGCCGATGGTTCGCTGTTTCATACCTATATTCAGTTATTCACAGGCATTATACTCTGTAAAGCATAGTTAAGGGGACAAGTGGGCAAGGTGACACGGGGACATGGGGAAATGCACATATTTAGGGGACAAGGGGAACTAGTTCAGGGGGCGAGTTAGCAAGTGGGTACGTTGGCAAGGGGAGAGGCGAGGACGCGACGCAGTCGCGCCCCTAGCAAAAATTCAGGTGACACGTGGGCAAGGGAACGCGGTGACAAGGGGAAATAAAATTTAGAAATATGCAGACATTAAAATGGATTTTCAGTTGTTCACACGTGGGTGCGACTCCTTGACAGTTGGCGTGTGTATGCAAATCTTATTGCGTGCTTCTGGTCATCGATAATTACGATTCTTTCACGTACAATCTCGTCCAATATTTTGGACAGCTAGGGGTTGAGCAAAAAGTTTTTCGTAATGACCAAATCACAGTCGAAGAAGCGTTAGCCTTAAATCCGGATCGTGTAATGATTTCACCTGGTCCGTGTTCGCCGGTGGAAGCGGGAGTGTCGTGCGACATGATTAAAGCATTTGCCGGAAAGAAACCCTTGTTGGGAGTTTGTCTTGGTCACCAATCCATCGGACATGTTTATGGCGGTCGAGTGATTCGTGCGCCGAACTTAATGCACGGAAAGACATCGAATGTTTTTCATAATAATACAGATTTATTTAAAGGGATGCCGAATCCCTTTGCGGCGACCCGTTATCACTCACTCGTGGTGGAGAGAGAAACCTTCCCGAAGTGTTTAGAAATCACTGCTTGGACGGAGGATGGTTTGGTGATGGGGCTTCGTCACAAGGAATTGCCTGTTTATGGCGTACAATTTCACCCTGAGTCTTTTGCGACCGAGAACGGCATACAGATTCTTAAGAACTTTTTAAGTCTCTAAGGTATGTTTTGTCCTAAGTGTAACCATGAGGACACCAAGGTTCTCGAAACACGACTCGGAAAAGGTAATCACTCCATTCGTCGTCGTCGTGAATGCTTAGCTTGTGAAACACGTTTTAGTACTGTGGAAGAAATTGTGCGTGAAGGTTTGGTTGTGGTGAAGAGAAATGGAGCACGCGAAGAATTTAATATCGCAAAAATTACTTCGGGTATTCGCAAGGCTACGGATAAACGTCCGGTCGAAGTCGAACGAATCAATTTACTGATTTCAGAAGTCGTCGAAGGCTTACAAAAGAAATTTGAAGATGAAGTCCCCTCGAGTGCCATCGGCGAAGAAATCATGTCACATTTACAAGCGGTGGATCAAATTGCCTATGTGCGTTATGCGAGTGTGTATCGCGAGTTTCGTGATATTGAAGAATTAGCGAAAGCGATTGAACAACTGCGCACCAAAGGAAAGAAGTCGAATGACCGCTGATACTCCAATGCGCATGGGTCAGTTGCGTACACTTAATTCGATGCTCGCGAGATTAGTGGGTACGGATTCGTTATTACGCAGAGATGTTGATGCCGTGGTGAGACTCTATGAGGCGGACGAACAGTCGTCGCGCGGCTTGGATACCAAGGGGCTCGCTGAAGCTGCTAGTCATTTATTGCATTTATTGTCTCCCGATCAAGTGGCGCCCGCGATAGCGGTTTTGGACCATCGCGAAGAGCCTTTTGAGCCACTTTGGGCTCCGCAACGATTGGAGAACGCCCTGGCAGAGGTGGGTGACGCACAGGACGTTTTATTGTGGGTAGTGGGCTTGCAGGACCAATTTTTATCAGGGGCTAAGGCTCGTTCGGCAAAATGTCGTCGGGCCTATGATGAAGCGGTGGAGTCGGTCAATGCACTGACTGCTAAACTATCGGACCGTCGACGCGTGACGGTGGTTGTGTTATAATTAAACTATGACTGCTAAATCATTATT
>JBAXUJ010000188.1:0-2348 GCA_037129735.1 Opitutia bacterium
AAATTAGCTTCTGAAAGGGCCCCGAGTAGGGGCCTTTTTTATGCTCATTAATTTCTAAATACCGATGATACCAACGTGGATAGATGCCTGTAGGCCAAAAACTTTGGTGGCTGCCTTTGTTCCTGTTGTGATGGGAGGACTGGTCTTCTGGGTTTACGGTGATCCGCTTCATCTGGGTGCGCAGCGGGATTATCTTTTCACATTCTTCTCATGTTTGGGCTTCGCTCTGTCGGCCCAAATTTTAAGTAATTTTTCGAACGATCTAGGGGACTCATTGCGCGGTGCAGATAATCAAAATCGGGTCGGCCCAAAGCGTGCCGTAGCGAATGGTTTGATCAGTGCGCGCGCTATGAAAATCGCGATGGCGTAGTTATCACTCTGGCTTGCTTGTCGGGATGGAGTTTGGGGATGCATCATCCTATACTATTTATACCTGGAATATTAGCGCTGATTTTAGCCATGGGTTATACGCTGGGACCCTTGCCATTGGCTTACCATGGACTGGGCGATGTATTTGTCGTCGCCTGTTTTGGTCTGCAGGCCACCGCACTTACGGTCTACGCTCTTTATTTGGAAGTAGGTAAGACGGTGGTGTGTGAAATGCCGTGGACGCCTGCCATCATCGCCGGATTAGGGGTAGGCCTGTTGGCGAATAATATTTTAATTGCGAATAATACTCGCGATATGGAAACCGACGCCGCTTCGGCGAAAAAAACCCTCGTCGTGCGCAACGGAAGAACTTTTGCGAAGTTTCATTACTCACTAAATCTAATCGTTGGGATATCTTGTCTGACGGAAGTTTTTGGTCCGCTTCCCCTCGCACTCTTGCCACTAGCGATTTGGCAGATGGTGGGATTTTGGAAGGCTCAAGCGGCAGCAGAATTTATCCCTTTTTTGGCCAGAGCGGCCGTTTTAATGCTTTTGACCGCAATTTTGTGTGTAACTGCGACTTGCCTCGGTTTGATACCGGTGAAATTTTAAGATACACATTTTGTGATGGAGAAACCTATTTCATTAGTCTCTCAACTGGAAAACTTGGTGGCCGATGCTCAGCGTCCTTCCTGGAACGAGTATTTTATGGCCACAGCTTTTTTAGTCAGCACACGATCCAGTTGTGATCGCCTGCATGTCGGCTGCGTAGTGGTGTCGACTGGTAAACATCCCAATCGATTAGTGGCAGCGGGTTATAACGGATTTCTTCCTGGTGCACCGCACGACTCCCATGTGCGCGATGGACACGAATTAGCGACCGTGCATGCCGAACAGAATGCGGTGGCCGATGCAGCGAAGCGTGGTATTTCTTTACAGGGAACCATTTGTTTTGTGACGCACTATCCTTGTGTGAATTGCGCAAAAATTTTAGCCGCGGCGGGTATCACCGAAGTACGTTATCGTCAGGATTACCGCAACGACCCCTTGGTCGCTGAACTTTTTCAGCAAGCGGGTGTGGTGGTGACGAAGTTGGATGTCTAATGCCTAAAAAAGCCCCATCATTAGCGGGTAAACTACTGGTTTCGCATCCGTTACAGCGCGATGAAAATTTTTGTGAATCGGTTGTTATGATTCATGACCACTCCGAAAAAGAGGGAGCGATGGGTTTTATTATTAATCGTCCCTGTGATAAGAAACTTGGCGAAACGCAGTCGGAATTTTCCAATAGTCCGTTGGCGCCGATATCGATTCAGTGGGGCGGCCCAGTATCGGTGGATCGGATGGCCTTGGGAGGTTGGAAATTTGCCTCGCGCGGTCCGGCTTTAATTCGCTACGGAATGAGCAAAGAAGATGCGGCGAAGTTTATTACGGAAACCGGTTTCCAAGTTTTTGCCTTTGTCGGTTATGCTGGATGGTCGCCAGGACAGTTAGAAAATGAAATTAAACTCAACGCGTGGGTGGTGTGTCCTTTTGAGCGTGAGTTTGCGCAAATGCATGGGAAGGAACTTTGGAAAGCTTTGCTCACTAAGCACCGCCCCGATTTACGTTTAACTTTAGAGTCTCCGCCGAATCCCAGCCTGAATTAATCAACGCGAATTCGAGAGTAAGATATCTAAATTCTGTAAAAGATTTTCACCTGCATTAAGACCATTGGCGGTGAGCATTTTACGGGCAATGAGTCGGGTTCTGTACTGTTGGTTGATACCAATGATTTCGAATGTTTTATTGGGTATTTGTGGACTTCCGGCGGGCAGTGCGACCCAGCGTTTAGGCAGTCCATGCCAGGTGAATTCCACGTACCAGCCCTCAGCAGTTTTGGGGTCGCCTTGCACGAGTCCAGGATAACGCGAAACAAAGTCTGGTGCTAAGGGGGTGCGAATAGTGACGGCGAGAGCGGCGGGTAAACTTTTGACCAC
>JBAXUJ010000189.1:0-2340 GCA_037129735.1 Opitutia bacterium
GACTCATTGAGGTCGAGTTCATTCACCACACCAGCCCACTCGGAGCGACTAGCGAGGATGAAGCCTTGCAAGAAGAAGGCTTGTTTTTGTTGTTCGGGAGTTAGTTCTTTTAGTTCTTTCACGGGAGTTTGGGTAGAAGGCGGAGTCACACTCGCCTGCTCAGCTTTGGCTGGCGCTTTGTCGACGGCATGAAGTGAGGTGACAGCAAAAGCTATCAAGGCGAGGGTTGGGAATTTCATGGGTAATAAATATGTATCGAAATTAACCTTTAAGGGGAAGCACCTTTGCGTGTTCCTGCAAAGAATTCACCGTTAAAGGGCGAACTTTTAATGAGCGAATACCCAAAACGGCAGCACGAGCAGCGTTAAGCGTCGAAGCCATATAGACCCCACGTAAAACTGCCTCGGCACGCATGGAGTTTTCATCTTTGCGTGGCAACATTCCGGCCGCCGTGTTCACAATCATTTGTAACTGATTATTTTTCAGAAGATCTAAAACGTTCGGACGAGAGCCTTCAGAGATTTTTCCAAGTTTGGTAATCTTCACACCCGCAGCTTCAATCGCTGCAGCGGTTCCACTAGTAGAATAAATATTAAAGCCGAGTGACGCTAAATCGCGAGCGATGGCGACGGCACCATCTTTATCTCGATCCTTAACCGAAATGAAAACATTTCCAGTGACAGGTAAAGCTGGATGGGCGGCCATCTGCGCTTTGGCGTAAGCCATACCCAAATCATCATCGACGCCCATGACTTCACCGGTTGAACGCATTTCAGGGGATAAAGCAATCGGTGCACCAGGGAAACGGCTGAATGGGAAAACAGATTCTTTCACGGACCAATAAGGAGGACGGATCTCGCGGGTAAAACCGAGATCTTTTAATTTCGCACCCAACATGCACAAGGAAGCCAATTTCGCGAGAGGCACTCCAATCGCTTTGGAAACAAAAGGTATGGTACGCGAGGCACGTGGATTTACTTCCAACATAAACACCGTGTTATCTTTAATCGCGAATTGGATATTCATCAGACCCACCACTCCCAAACGTTTGGCGAGCGCGTGCGTGATACGACGAACTTCATCAATAATAGCAGGGCTAAGCGTGTGAGGAGGTAAAACCATGCCAGCATCACCGGAGTGTACGCCCGCGTGCTCGACGTGTTCCAACATGCCACCAATCACGGTCATTTCACCGTCAGAAATCGCATCCACATCCAACTCGATTGCGTCTTCTAAGAATTTATCGAGTAAGACAGGCTTACCGGGAGCCACGTCAAAGGCCTCACGGACAACGGATTTTAATTCATCCATTCCGTAAACGATAAACATACCACGACCACCGAGAACGAAGGAGGGACGGAGTAAAATGGGGAAGCCGATTTCTTCTGCCAACTTGTAGGCTTCTTCGGGAGATAAAGCGGTTTTGTTAACGGGCTGTCGAATATTGAGTTCGATTAAAATATCTTTGAACAACTGACGGTCCTCGGCGAGGGCGATACTGGAGGGTGATGTTCCCACAATCTTAACACCGTGAGCTTCAAGATCGGCCGCTAAGTTCAAAGGAGTTTGACCGCCGAATTGTACAATCACACCGACACATTTTTCGGTGCGATAGATTTCTAAAATATCTTCGAGGGTTAGAGGCTCAAAATATAAACGGTCAGAAGTATCGTAGTCGGTTGAAACCGTTTCGGGATTTGAATTCACCATCACCGTCTCATAGCCCGCCGCGCGCAAGGCATACGATGCGTGCACGCAACAATAGTCGAATTCAATACCCTGACCAATACGATTAGGACCACCGCCTAAAATCATGACCTTCTTTTTATCGGAAGGTTTAACTTCCGACTCATCACCATAAGAGGAATAAAAATAAGGTGTGAAAGATTCGAACTCCGCCGCACAAGTATCAACGAGACGGAAGACCGTGCGAATACCTGCGTCGTTACGGTTGGCGTAAACTTCTGCAGACTTCAAACCTGTCGCAAAGGCAATTTGGCGATCAGCGAAACCGGCTTCTTTAGCCTGACGCAATAAGTCAGTGCTTACATTTTTACCGGCAGCCTTGAGTGCCAATTCAATATCAACAATTCCACGGAGCTGACGTAAGAACCAAGGATCAATTTTAGACGCTTCGAAAATTTGTGTTTCGGTCATCCCTGCTAACATCGCGTAACGAATGTAGAATGGACGCTCAGGATTTGGACGAGCCAGACGTGCACGAATTTCAACATGATCGCGAATAGCGTCATCGCCCATCTTACCACCACAACCAAGACCCCACGCACCGATTTCGAGTGAACGTAGAGCCTTTTGGAAAGACTCTTTGAAAGTGCGTCC
>JBAXUJ010000019.1:0-14292 GCA_037129735.1 Opitutia bacterium
CGTTACTTTGGATCGGATTAGGAATGTTTTTTGCGCAAGCGTTGCCAAGCTTTGCTTTGGCTCGACGGACTGAAAAATCGCTCCGCGTTTAATTACTCGAGGTCGATTTTTTTCGCGTTCACGCCGTTTAACATCAAAGTTAAGAAACGTTTCATGGCCGGTGTCATCACGCGTCCTTTACGATGCAAAATCGCTAATGGACGTGAAACATGTCGGTCACGTAATTTCAACTTAACCAGTGTACCTTGCTCGATTTCCTGACGAATGGTACCCTCGGGAACCAAGGCAACTCCGGCATCGACTTCCACGGCACGCTTTAAGGTTTCGATGTTATCAAACTCCATCGAAGGTTCTAATTCAATGCGTTGTTCTCGGAAGAATTGATCAAGCGCTTTGCGTGTAGGAATATCTTGGTCAAAGCCGATGAAGCGCGTGCCCTGGAGATCGGCTAATTCAATTTCCTTTTCCCCCGCTAACTTATGTTTGGGTGAGCAGATGGCGACCAATTGGTCCTCCATGAAAGGGATGATTTCAACTTGCCGATATTTTTGTGGAAAGGCGACTAGTCCGAAATCCGCGGTGCTAGAAAAAACATCTTCATAAACTAAATTGGAGCGACGATACTCAATACGCACGTTCACGTGAGGAAACTCTTGCATGAATCGTTTCACGTAGGGTGGCAGCTCGTGCAGGCCGATGGATACAATTGTCGAAACATGCACCGTTCCGCTCACAACTTTGCGCATTTCCTGCATCTCGCTCGAAACTTGTTCGTAGCGATTTAAAATATCGCGTGCTGCTTCATAGAGACTGCGCCCCTCACGGGTTAAACGAAACTGTTTCTGACCCCGATCCACGATGAGGACATTAAAATGCTTCTCCATCGAACGTAGCTGCTGGCTAACTGCCGACTGCGTGATGTTATTCAACTTGGCCGCCTTGGAGAAACTTTCGTTGTCCACTAGGTCTCGGAAAATCTTTAGGTTCTCGATTTGCATAACAGGGCATGGTGCCCAACATGATTAATAAATCTAATAACAGGCTGTTTCAAGTGTAGATTTACTTATCATGACGGGGTTACTACTTATTGCCGCAAAGGGGATTGGAGGCGTTGACTCTCCGCTTAATCTGCTTCCCATTGTCTCTCGTGGTTACCTACGAACAATTTGCCGCCAATTGTGACGCCGTCCGCCTCCGGATCGAGTCAGCCTGCAAACAGTGTGGTCGTAGTCCGTCGGAAGTCAGAATCTTACCGGTCACTAAAACTAACCCCGTGGAAGCAGCTTTGTATGCCTATCGCTACGGCATGCGCTCTGTCAGTGAGAATAAAGTTCAAGAAGGTCAGGAGAAAAAACCACTCGCTCCCGCAGATTTGAGATGGGAATTTATTGGTCACCTCCAATCAAACAAGGTTAAGCCTGCCTTAAAAATTTTCGATATCATTCAAACCGTCGACTCAATCGATTTAATTTTGCGCATGGGTCGAATCGCGGAAGAGCTCAATGTAAAACCCGAAATTTATTTCCAAGTAAACTCCGGCCACGATCCCGCAAAATTTGGATGTGAAATTGAAGAAGCTCCTCTTTTATTAGAAGCAGCATTGGGTCAGTCTTCATTGCGTGTCGTTGGACTCATGGCCGTTCCACCGATTGAAGGGGGAATGGATTCTGCTAAGCGCACGTTTGATAATTTGAGAATTTGTCGGGACGAATTAGAGAATAAATTTAAAGTCAAACTCCCTGAGCTTTCGATTGGCATGAGCGGTGATATGGAAGCTGCCGTGATTGCTGGCTCAACTTGCGTACGTCTCGGTTCATCTCTTTACGGTCCTCGCACCCAGAAATGATTAGCCGCCTCTCCATTCGCGATTTGGCTCTGATGGATCGGACGTCGCTCGATTTGGGTAAGGGCTTCACGGTGGTGACAGGCGAAACGGGTGCAGGTAAATCAGTCCTCCTCGGTGCATTTTCTTTATTAGCAGGCAATCGTGCCGGAAAAACTATCGTCCGCAAAGACGCCGAAGAATGTGTCGTAGAAGCAGAACTCGAAGTCGGTAACGACAAACGATTCATTAAGGCATTAGAAGAGCTAGACCTACCTGCGTGCGATGAAGGACTTTTACTGATTAAAAGAACCGTCCATGTTTCGAAGGCTGGACGTATTACGGTTAACGGTGGAGCCGCTACCTTGGCTCAATTGCAAAAACTAGGAGAACTCTGGATCGATTTTCACGGCCCAGGTGAACCGCAAAAACTCATGCGTGCCGAAACGCAGTTAGAAATGCTAGATTTGTATGCAGCCGTGGAAGTATCGCTGAATCGCTACCGTGAAATCTGGAAGCACCGCCAAGAGATTCTCAAATCCATCCAAGAAATGTCTTCAGCGGAAAAATTATCGGAAGACGAAATTACTTTTTTAAAGTCACAGATAGAAAGTCTGGAATCCTTAGATTTAACCGATGAAGCGATTCAGAAGTTAGAACGTGAACACGCTCGTTCATCTCGGGCGCAAGAGCTGTCCCAATTGTTGAGCCAAATGGATGCAGCACTCGGTTCAGAAGGTATCGCCCAAGACCTGCCTAAGATTTTGAAAGTTGCCCAATCGATTGCTCGGATTGACGCCGATGCGGACTCCTTGGCCAAGCGACTAGAAGGTCTGGCTGCTGAGGCTGATGATATCCGGGCTGACTTCTCACGCCTAGCTCGAGGCCTGTCCGCTGATGAATCGGAAATCGAAAACTTAGATTCGAAGATGAACCTTTGGTTGGAGTTTCGTCGTAAATACGGACCCACCGTTGAATCGGTTCGTTTAAAGCGTGATAGTTTAAAGAATCGTTTGCTATCTCAGGGTGATATTGAAGCTCGCGTTGAAAAACTCAAAGGAGATGCGGCCCGTGATGAAAAGGAATTAAAGAAATTAGCGGATGTCTTGCACTCCACTCGAGTTAAGGCCGCGGAAAAGTTAGCTACGACCGCCAAGAAAATGTTAGGTGCTCTCGGATTTAAGAAAGCAGATTTAAAAATCGATGTAGCCTCGGCAGAACTCGGACCGATGGGCGCAGATTGCATTCAATTTCAGTTTTGTGCCAATGCTGGCCAAGATTTACTGCCGCTAGATCAAATTGCTTCTAGTGGTGAAGCGGCACGTGTGATGCTCGCCCTAAAAACAGTACTCGCCGCCGTTGATAATACACCGGTTTTAGTTTTTGATGAAGTAGATGCTAATGTGGGTGGAGAAATCGGGGCACAAGTCGGACGCGAACTCGCTGCGTTAGGTAAGAAGCATCAGGTATTCTGCGTTACTCACTTACCTCAGGTTGCTGCGTTAGGCCATGCCCACTTAGTTGTAACCAAAACACAGGATGACCGTTCGACCTCTGTAGTTATTGAGCCCGTTCATACAAAGAGAAAAGACCGTGAACTAGAGATTGCACGTATGTTGGGGGACCGGACGAGCAAGGTCGCCCTCACGCACGCGCGCGAGTTACTTGATGCAGCGGAGTAGTTTACTTTTTGATAAAGCGATCAAGTTTTAGTCGCTGAATCATTTTTAGTCCAATCGCCGCGGCCCAGGGCTTTGGTAGGCGGGCGCTAAAGATTCCCAATAGTTTGTTTTTCCATCCGGTGATTACTTGTGGACGGTTTTTAGCCATCGCCTTCAGTGCTTCATCCGCACATTCATCCGCCGTTTGTCCGCCAAGTCCGGTTGAACTCATGAATCCAGCAGCTTTAGAAAAATTGGTTGAAACCGGACCAGGACAAATCGCTACGCTACGCACTCCGTATTTTTTCATTTCCGCATCCAGCGCGATACTCCAATGTAGGAGAAATGCTTTGGTGGCTGCATAAGTAGACATCAGCGGGGTGGGTTGATAACCGGCAAGCGACGCAACGTTGGCGATTTGTCCTCCACGTGATTTTAATTTTTCGATTAATAAGCCTGTGAGATAAACAGGTGCGGCGGTATTTAATTCCACCATTTTCATGGTGTGATCTAAACCGGGTGCCGGAAACTCACCGTAAGCCCCAATCCCACTATTATTAATTAATAGAATAGTACCCTGTTGGGGCATTAGTTTTTGTAATTCAGCTCCAACTGACTTCATTTCAAGGGGTTGAGAGAGGTCGCAGGTAAGATGAGTAAAGTTCAGAGCATTCGAAACATCGTGGGGAGGGGTACGAGATAGGTTGAACACCGCGGCGGAGGTGCTAGACTTCTCTATACGCGAAAGGAGTGCGCGCCCGATGCCCGAAGAAGATCCTGTGATGATGATACATGAAAATGATTTCAAAAAATTATCTATGGATTTTTTAGAGGACATGGTGCGTAGCTTTTCGTTTATCCAAACCCCAACAAATAAATGAGCAACACAGCAATCGTAATCTCGGGTGTTCATCTAGAACTCACCGAGGCCCTGAAAGCAACCGTGCGTACCAAAGTTGAAAAACTTCTACGTCACAATGACCGTATCGTTAAAGTGTTCGTTGAATTAGTATTCAATCACACCCGTGATCATGCACGAGAGTTTGGCGCGCAGATTCGTCTAGAGCTACCCGGCCCTGACATCGTCGTCCGTGAGGAATCGGAAGACCTCTATAAATCGATTGATGTCTTGGTCGATAAAGTTGACCGGCAATTACGTCGCCGTCATCGCCTAGTAAAAGAAAAGCGCAATCACCCAGGTTCGACCGACTTGGGTTCGCTAGGCAAAAATTCATAGACTTAAGTTCAGTTCACTAAAGACCCCTAGTTCATAGCCTAGGGGTTTTTATTTTATACACTTGTTTTCTCGCCCAAGCTAGGGAGTTGGTTCTAGGGTGAGGTTATGCGGATTTATTTCATCGGCATTTGTGGTACCGCCATGGGCAATGCGGCGTTATTAATGCGTGCACTTGGACATGAAGTGGTCGGATCGGACACCGGTATTTATCCTCCGATGTCGAATCACTTGAAAAATGCAGGTATCGAAATTCTCGAAGGCTGGAATGCCGAACGTTTAGCAAAGTTAAAACCCGATTTAGTGGTGGTTGGAAATGTCGCTTCACGCGGTCATCCCGAGGTCGAGTATCTCCTTCAGTCCTCCCAAAATTATATTTCCCTGCCACAACTCCTTCGCACTCACTTACTCAATGATCGAAAGAATATCGTCATCGCAGGTACCCACGGAAAAACGACGACGACCTGCCTAGCGGCATTTTTACTTAAGGAGGCTAATGCTAACCCTGGTTGGTTGGTCGGTGGTGTACCGCGTGATTTACCCGACAGCGCCTTTATAGGTCAGAAGGGCGCGGCCTTTGTGATTGAAGGCGATGAGTATGACTCAGCCTTTTTTGATAAGCGTAGTAAATTCATTCAGTACCTCCCTCATATTTTAGCTATTAATAATATTGAATTCGATCACGCTGATATTTTTCGCGACCTAGAAGATGTCTTAAG
The DNA here is from genome assembly GCA_037129735.1 of Opitutia bacterium. Taxonomy (GTDB): domain Bacteria; phylum Verrucomicrobiota; class Verrucomicrobiia; order Opitutales; family UBA953; genus UBA953. The sequence goes on from JBAXUJ010000019.1 coordinate 5,437, forward strand.
AACCTTTTCCCATGGCCTTCGCGTGGTGCCAGGTAATGGCGTCATCGTTGCCAATGGTGATGATGCCAATGTCATGAATTTAGTAAGTAAAGTGACTTGGGCTCCTGTGGTTAAAGTCGGAGTCGGCGAAAACAATGATGTTCAAATCAAGAATTTCTCTGAGACGTCCGACGGCTCAACATTTTCAATTCTCTGGAAGGGTACACTCTGGGCTAAAGTAGAATGGTCGTTAACGGGTTTATTTAATGCACGTAATGCAGCGATTGCCGCGGCCTCCGCAGGCTTATTTTTAAATCCTCAAAACCCTACTCAGTTAAAACTCGATTCTCTTAAAAAGTTTAAAGGCGTGATGCGGCGACAAGAAGTTTTAATCGAGAATAAGAACTTAGTTTGTATTGAGGATTTCGGTCATCACCCCACCGCCATTCAGTGCACGCTGGAGTCATTACGTAACCGTTATCCATCCTACGAGCTGGCTGCCTGCTTTGAACCACGAAGTAACACTGCCGCACGTAAGGTCATGCAAGATAGTTTTGGCGAAGCCTTGGCTTTAGCGGACGCCATTTATTTACCGCCTGCCCACCGGGCTGATAAATTAGGATCTGATAGTTTCGATAGCGTGGGTATTGCTAAAACCTTACAGCAAAAGGGTCGTCACGCTTGGGCCTGCGAATCCCATGAAAGCCTTTTGGAAAAATTGATTTCGGATTGTCGCTCAGCAACTAAGCCAAAACTAGTCGTCTTTTTCTCCAATGGATCTTTTGGCGGAATAATCCAAAAGTTTGCTCAGACGTTTAAACAAAACTGATTAGGTTAAGCCCAAGAGTTTTTTTGCCTGAATTTCATCTTTTGAAATTTGGGCTTTTAAATCATCGAGCGATTCAAATTTTTTCTCTCCGCGAATTCGATAGAGCCATCGAACTCGTAGGGTGTCTCCAGCTTGCGGAAGGGTACCGCAGACTTTTAAGAGATGAGATTCTAGTAACGGTTTAACCGAATCTTTTTCAACGGTTGGGCGAACTCCCCAGTTGGCTACGGCGGGCTCCGCGATGCCATCAGCACTAATACATTCAACGGCATATACACCGTATGCTGGTTGTAGTTCGGGGTCCCAAGCCATGTTCAGGGTTGGATAGCCAATCGTTCTCCCGAGTTTCTGTCCTTCAATTAAAATGCCTTCGGCTTCGTAAGGTCGCAGAAGTAGGCGATTGGCTAATTCAATATTTCCATCCACCAAAGCGCCACGAATACGTGAGCTGCTCACGGAGTCGCCTTCGAATTCAACGGCTGGGCAGCTGTGAACGGAAAGCCCTAGCGGCTTAGCGTCGTGCATCAATCGCTCAGCGTTGCCTTGGCGATTTTGTGCGTAGTGAAAATTATTTCCAATATGAATGCTACGCAGATTTTTAAATTGGTGCATCAACCATGCAGGAAAATCTTGAGCCGAAAGTGCCGCGTATTGTGCGTTAAAGATTTGATGATGGATTAACTGAGCTCCGGCTTCGGTGAGTCGCTCGTCTTTTTGTGCTCGGGTAAAAAGTAATGGCACTGGTTTATCGGGACGGAGGACGCGACTGGGGTGCGGATCAAAAGTCATCACTCCGACTAAGCCACCATCGCGACGAGCTTGTTCACGTGCCGAATGTAAAACGGCACGATGACCCAAATGCACTCCATCGAAGGCACCAATCGCTAAATGGAGGGGAGGGTGTTGACTCATCCTAACGCAATGCTGGGTACGACTTCATTCACAGGAATCAAACATTCCCGTAATTGTTGCGCATTCATGGTGCCTAGTTGTTCGAGAGTTTTTCCACGTTCGATACTAAGATTTCCTGAATGCGTACGACGTAGCATCGACAGGTGCGCTCCAGGGCCGAGTTTCTTACCTAAATCGAACGCCAACGTGCGGATATAGGTACCCTTGGTGCACTGTACTTTAAAAGTGAATTTAGGACTAGCCCAGCTTTGTAATTCTAAGAGATTGATGCGAATGAAACGTGGCTCGCGTTCAATCTCGATACCCTTACGGGCTAATTCATAAAGTTTTTTGCCGCCTATCTTTTTTGCCGAATGCATCGGAGGTGTTTGATACTGATCGCCCAGCATCGATTTCAAAGCATCGGCAATTTGTGTTTCTGAAAGACTTGGTACGGGATGAGTTTCTGTAATCTCACCGTCCGCATCTTGGCTATCAGTCGTCACACCCAAGGTGGCTTCACCAAGGTATTCTTTTTCCTGAGACATTAAATATTGCGAGGCCTTGGTCGCTTTACCAACGAGCATAATCAGTAAACCCGTGGCCATGGGGTCGAGGGTGCCGGCATGTCCTACGCGACGGGTTTGATATAAACGACGGATTTTATCTACGACATCGTGCGACGTAATGCCTTGTGGTTTATCGACCACTAAAATTCCTTCGGGCTCCGTGGATAAAGTGTTCATGCCCGAGTTTGTTCGCGGTAGTGGGCGATGATAATATCGAGAATTCGCTGACGATCATTTTGTAACGTGCAGCCAATCATATTAAAGCCTGCTGCGAGAATGTGTCCGCCCCCATTGAGCTTTGCGGCTAATAAATCGAGGCGTAGTTTGGGATCACGTCCACGTAGACTTCCACGAATACCATCTTTGCCTTCTTCAAAGAGCACAGCGATATCTACACCGACCACCGAGCGTGGAAATTCAACGAGTCCTTCTTTGTCTTCTTTAGTTGTTCCAGTTGCTGCATAATCTGCTTGGGTAATTTCCCCCGAACAAATTTTCCCATTCTCATGAAAGAGTATGGAATTTAAAAATCTTTTGGTGAGTTCTAATTTTCCGCGACTCTCTTGTTCGAAGATGTAGAAATTAGCTTCTTCAGGTTTGGCTCCGCGTTTAATTAATTCGGCAGCAATCTCGAGAACGCCTGCGGTGACGCTTGCATAGCAAAATCTTCCGGTGTCAGTGATGATTCCGAGGTGTAATGATTTCGCCGTACCTTCGTCGCAGTTGAGTCCATGCTTCAAGGCTCCGTAAGCTAAAATATGACAAGTCGCGGCGGCCTCTTTAACGACGATATTAATTTTGGCGTAGTCAGGGTTCGAGGAGTGGTGATCGATGTTGGCGAGAATCTGATTATTAAACTTAGAGAGTAATTCTGTCCCTATTCTTGTCGCATCGGCACAGTCCACGGCGATGGCTTGGCGCCCATCGGCCGTGTATTGGTCAGCGGTTAAAAAATTAATTCCTTGGGTATAGGAGGTTAAATTGGTCGGTACTCGATCGCGGTTAACGCAGATGGCGTCCACGCCTCCAGCCAGGAGCATGCGACAAAGGGCACTCTGTGAGCCAATACAGTCCCCATCGGGCCTCATATGGCCCAATACGGCCACTTTTTGACCCCTTAGGCTGGTAACTAGCTCTTTTAGAGCCGTGCCGGCTAATTGCATGCTTATTGCCATAATTATTAGGATTATACAAACCACTGACACGGCCCCGAGGCAAAGGCAAAAGAACGGGTTATTTACAAAATTGGGGGAACGCTTGATGGGCGGACAAGTCTGGGCATACTCCCTGCTTAATACTCCACATGGATAAGGATAAAAACCAAAACTTCACTCCCCGCGCCCGTAAGGTCGTGGAACTCGCGCGCAGCGAAGCTCGCCGCTTTAACCACAATTACGTCGGTACCGAACACATCCTTCTTGGTCTCATTAAATTAGGCGAGGGCGTCGCCGTTAATGTTCTCGGTCGGATGGGTCTCGATTTAAAAACTGTACGCACCGCTGTTGAAAAACAAGTCGGCCCTGGTCCCGAAGAAGCAAAAGCTCCAGAAACCATTCCGCTCACACCGCGTGTGCAAAAAGTCATGGCTCATGCGATCGCTGAAGGTCGCACACTGGGTCATGCCTATGTGGGCACTGAACATATTTTATTAGGTCTACTTAAAGAAGGCGAGGGCGTTGCCGCCCGCGTGCTCCAAGCTTTGAACGTTGATTTAGAACGTTGCCGAAAAGAAATTCTCGCTGACATCGAACCTAACGCGTCAGGCGAAGCGGATAAACCTTCTAATCCCGACAGTATTTCGGATGAGCCAGGGGACGATATTCCGCCTCCATCGCGTCGTTCTTCTGAAGATAATTCTAATCGTCCAGGTCGCGGAGAACGTCTATCGTTATTAAAAACTTTCGGTCGTGATCTCACGGAACTCGCCCGTGCAGGCGAATTGGATCCAGTCATTGGACGCAAAGAAGAAATTCGTCGCGTCGTACAAATTCTTTGCCGTCGTACAAAAAATAACCCTGTGCTGATTGGCGAAGCAGGTGTAGGTAAAACGGCGATTGTTGAAGGACTCGCCCAAGAAATTGCGTCGGGTATCGTTCCCGAAATTTTACTCGACCGTAAAGTCATTACGCTCGACCTCGCCTTGATGGTCGCAGGTACCAAATACCGCGGTCAATTTGAAGAACGGATCAAAGGTATCATGGATGAAATCAAGCGTGCGAAAAACGTCATCCTCTTTATCGATGAAATGCACACCATCGTCGGTGCTGGTGCCGCCGAGGGTGCGATGGATGCTTCGAATATTTTAAAGCCCGCTTTATCGCGCGGTGAAATCCAATGCGTTGGTGCTACGACCTTATCTGAATATCGTAAGCACATCGAAAAAGATGCAGCACTTGAGCGTCGTTTCCAATCGGTGAAAGTAGATGATCCTACACCCGAAGATGCTATTCTGATTTTAAAAGGTATTCGTCATAAGTATGAAGAGCACCACAAGTGTGAATACACTGATGCTGCTATCGAATCAGCTGTACGCCTCTCGCATCGCTATATCACCTCACGTCATTTACCCGACAAAGCCATTGATGTGATGGATGAAGCCGGTGCTCGTGCCCGTATTCGCTCACTCAATTTACCTCCTGAACTCGATAAGGCCCAGGCCGATATCGATGCGGTAGTTTTACAAAAAGAAGAAGCTTCCCGTCATCAAAAGTTTGAAGAGGCTGCAAATCTTCGAGACACCGAGAAAAAACTCCGCGCTAAACGCGAGAAGATGCTCGAGGAGTGGAAGAAGAAACGCGATGAAAAGAAAATCATCGTGGGTGAAGATGAAATGCTTCACATCGTAGCCGACTGGACGGGCGTTCCGCTTAATCGCATGGAAAGCAAAGAGTCCAAGAAGTTGCTCGAACTTGAAGTGGATTTACAAGGCAGTGTTATCGGACAAGACCGCGCTTGTGAGGTTGTGGCCCGTGCACTCCGTCGCTCGCGTGCGGATTTAAAAGACCCACGTCGCCCAATTGGCTCATTCTTATTCCTCGGTCCAACTGGCGTCGGTAAAACCTTACTCGCTCGTACACTCGCTGAACGCATGTTCGGTGAAAAAGAAGCCGTTATTCAGATCGATATGTCTGAGTACATGGAAAAGTTTACCGTCTCGCGACTCATCGGATCTCCTCCTGGTTACGTGGGACATGATGAAGGCGGACAATTAACCGAACTCGTTCGTCGCAAGCCATACTCCGTCGTTCTCTTCGACGAAATCGAGAAGGCTCACCCCGATGTGATTCAATTGCTATTACAAGCACTCGAAGATGGTCGCTTAACCGACTCGCTCGGTCGGGTGGTCGATTTCCGTAATACGATTATCATCATGACGTCCAACGTCGGAGCTGACGTTTTACAACGTAACAACTCCGTCGGCTTCGATGTCGGCGTTAGCGCAACGCGCGATTACGAAAAACTTAAAGACCGTATTATGGAAGAAACCAAGCGCGCCTTTAAGCCAGAGTTCTTAAATCGTCTGACTGATATCGTGATCTTCCAACAGCTCGCTAAGGAGCACATGACCAAGATTGTAGACATCGAAGTCGCCAAGGTGGCTAAACGTCTGCTAGATCTCGGTGTTAAGTTGGTCGTGACTGAACCTGCTCGTGGCTATCTTGTCGAAAATGGTTGGGACGAAAAATATGGTGCCCGCCCACTTCGTCGTGCCGTCGAGCGTTTACTCGAGGATCCACTCGCCGAATCTATTTTACGTAATGACTATAACAAAGAAGAGCCTGTGATTGTAAGTGTTGGAGAGAAGGGCTTGGTCTTTACGCAAAAGAAATCAGGCGAAATCTCCGGAGCATAATTCATGTCGCCACGCTTCGTGATCGCAGGGCTGATGGGCGCTACCGCCGTCGCCCTAGGAGCGTTTGGTGCTCATGGATTGAAGCTGACCCTCCAACAAATTCCCTATGCCGCAGGGTGGTGGAATACGGCAACGCAGTATTTATTGATTCATGCAATTGCGGTGGGTGCGATTAAATCAACTCGCTCAACCTATCTATGGCTCGCCGGTTCGCTTATTTTTTCGTCAACCCTCTATGCGATGGCATTAGGTGGCCCGAAATGGTTGGGTGCGATTACGCCCATCGGTGGCACTTTACTAATCGCAGGTTGGGTGATGTTGATTTTCCTAAGAGAAGAAACATCGCATTAAGCTAAATAAAAAACCCGTAGTTTTTACTACGGGTTTTTTGTGAAGATAATTTTAAGAGATTTAGTCTTTCTTATCTTTTTTCATCATTTCACCTTTTGATTCTTTTCCGTCTTCCTCGTCATGATCTTTTTTAGAATTTTTTCTGTCCTCAGAATATTCTCCGTGGCCCTTGCCACCCTTTTCCTTATTCCATTTACCCTGTGATTCCTTACCGTCTTCTTCGTCTTCATCGTCACTGTCAGAAGAGCAGCACTTGCAGCAGTTGGATCGTTCACTTTGACGATCGTGTTTCTTATTCCATTTTCCGCGACCACGTACGCCTTTAATAACTAGGGCTGCGATGGCGAGCACGGCGAGAATGACGCCGACAATAATGAGGATTCTTTTGAGTAGGGGATTCATATTTGGTTTTGGTAAAGTAAGGTACTCCTATTTAAACACCGTCACGAGTGATAAGTTTAGACTTTCTGCGACTGCAGGCTACAGCGAGTGATAAAGCTCCTAAAATGAGACCATAAGTTGAGGGTTCAGGTATTTCCGACTGTCCTAAGGCTGTAAGTTCCCAGCCGATGGCATCCATAACAAGAAGGTCATTCTTAGAAACAGCGAGTTTTTGACCGTAGGAAGCCGTGGGCGCCATGATGCCCAAAGTTCCAGCAACATTGAAGTGTGAAGCCTGTTGTCCGTCGCCGATGTTTGTACCGAGCGACATAGGAATGCTGATTCCGTCGATGTAGGTAAATTTAGCTACAGGACCCGCGGAGACGTCGGAGATACCGAGAGCAAAGCTCGATGCGGAGTAACGCATAAAATCCATCGGTAAGTTTAGGAAGTTTACGGCGTTGCCGCTGTAGGTATCGACGTCATCCACGATACTCATGAAGCCAAGTGCGTGTCCAATTTCGTGTGCGGCTGCACCAACGAAATCCATCTGATTTCCAGCGATTCCGTTAGATCGGTTATAATCGAAAGCAAACGCAGTATTAAATTGAATTTGAGCGTCCAGACCTGCGTTAGTTGCGGACAGTAAACCCAATGCTTTGGCATTACCGCCATTAATAAAAATCTTCGACTGTGCATCTACCCAAGTCGCATAAGGGTCGGTTCCTGGAGTATCGTTGGTTTGATTGATTAGACGAGTGTAAGTATCGCCAATAGGGAGGGTTGAGAGAAATGCCGCATCGGTTGCGCTGGTGGCTTTTTGCGAGACCGACGTTCTGAAGTCAGAGTATGACGCGTCGTACCACGCTGAGCCAGCTTGGCCGATGATATTCGAGTCAAGACTCACCATGCCTACTGAAATATTAATGGTAACGTTACTACTAATACGACTTTCCCAAATTCCCGCCGCTTCCGAAAATCCGTTACGCTGATCATCGTTTAATGGGGCGCTCGCATCTTCGACTAAATTAATGTGCAAAGCAAAAGCTTCAGTGCTGAGTAAACACGCACTAACGAGGAAGATTCGTGTGAGGGGCTTCACACTTTATTTTTAATAAAATGTCCGATAAAAATCAACTCCCAGAGTGTAATTTAAAATTCAAAACCGAGTTTTACGCGAATTTCAACAGGGCTGGCGTTCGAAACATTTAAATCGCCCTTTTCTTTGGGGCTTCCAACCACTTGGGCAAGTACTCCTAGGCTGAAGGAGATATCATTTTTATTATAAGTTAGGGTTGGTCCAATGAACAGGCCCGACCACTCAAAGGTCTTACCATCTAGATACTCCGCACGGGCTACCGCTTCAATCGCACCAATCCAAAGTGGATCGATTCGATAAGCGATACCTTGTGACAGTGTATATTCAACGCTGGCCTCACCGCTTTCATTGAGCCGTGAATATTCTCCGCCTAAATTTACCACATAAGACCAGCGGTTTTCTTGACCGAAATTTCTCTGCGCGAATAGAGCAATCTCACCATTGGTGCTGTGTTCAATGGCACCCGTCGCAGACTCAACCTGTTCAAATCCAAGTCCAATAAAACTGGCTACACCCCAATCAGTTTTTTCAGCCTCTTCAAAGACATGCATGTAACCAAGTTGAGCTCCGGTGAAACGAAATGCATTGTTAGCGCCGCGATGTACCATCGTATGTCCGATGGATAATTTAATTTGATCGCTGGTTGAGAGTCCAAAGTCCAATTCGGTTTCAAGCTCGAGGGCGCGATACTTACCGTCATAACCTGAACCTAAATCTCGACCATTCTTCTGAGTGATAAATTGCTCTAGTCCGCACTCACCTTGAACAGGTACTTCGGGTAGTTCGTTGTAAACAAAGGGATTTTCGCAGGCTTGAGCAACAAAAGGACTTAAAATTAAAGCACTGATAATTAATTTATTCATAAATATTTTTATTCAAAATTTGGAATAATACCGTCTTTTTC
>JBAXUJ010000190.1:0-2335 GCA_037129735.1 Opitutia bacterium
AAAGACTGCGCACTGAAGTCGATGTGCTCGCCATGAGTGCAACGCCGATTCCACGCACACTTTATTTGGCTTTGCTGGGAGCAAGGGATTTGAGCGTCATCGAAACACCACCGCGAGAACGTTTACCAATTCGAACACTTGTAAAAAGTTACGATGAAAAAACGGTGCGTGATGCGGTACAGGCAGAGCTCAGTCGAGGCGGCCAAGTCTTCTATCTACACAATCGAGTAGAAACTATTCAGGCAGTGGCTGAGCGATTAAAAGCCTTGATTCCAAAGGCTAGAATCATTGTCGGACACGGTCAAATGGGGGCCGGTCAACTCGAAGAAACCATGGCGGCCTTCGTGGCGGGCGAATTCGATATACTGGTCTGCACCACCATCATTGAAACCGGCTTAGATATTCCTAATTGCAATACTCTTATCATCGAGGGAGCCGATCGATTTGGATTAGCTCAACTTTACCAACTACGCGGACGCATTGGTCGATTCAACCGACAAGCTTATGCCTATTTATTTTTACACCGACATTCTGAATTAGTGGAAAGTGCACGCCGAAGACTATCGGCCATTCGTCAATATAATCAACTTGGAGCAGGCTTCCGAATTGCCATGCGTGACCTCGAATTACGCGGTGCTGGAAATATTTTAGGGGCGGAACAAAGTGGTCACATCGCCCTCGTGGGTTTCGAACTCTATTGCCAATTACTCCGACGAAGTGTCGCCAAAATAAAAGGCGAGAAAGTTGGCTGGGCGGAGCGCTGTGAGATTAATTGTGATTTTATTTCTCATGCGGATGTGATTCAGAATGAGAACTACGGCAATTCCGACGAGAGTGGTATTCTGACGGCGACTCTGCCTGAAGCGTGGATACCGGAGACACGCCTCAGAATTGAAGCGTTTAGAAAAATTGCCCTCGCTAATCATCTCGATGAATTAAAAGAGATTCGAGCACAGCTCGTCGATCGCTACGGACGCCTACCCCCTGAGGCAGACGCATTACTCAAGATTGCGGAGATTCGCTGTTTAGCGGAAATCAAAGGGGTCACGTTGATTACTACGGAAGACGCCACTCTGCGCTGCAAACAAGTGGTTCTGGGCGGTAAAAGCGAACTGATCTTAATTGGAAATCGCTTTCCCCGCTTGACCGCAAGGGAGCCCCTACGGAAACTTACCGAAATTCGCAGTTTCTTATCGCGACTCCCTTCTCCACCTAGTTCATGAAAATTTCTCCATTCATTTTTCTGCTCTCAGTACTCTGGGTAAACCTTGGAGCGGTCGAAGCCACTCCCGCAGCTGCACCAGCTCAAACAGTTAAAGAAAAAAGTTTAGAAGAAGTTGCCGCCCAGCGTTGGACTGAAATGAACACGGAAAGAATTGCCGCCAGTGCAGACGGACAACCCGTAACTCTTTCCGAAATCCGTCAACAAATCACGCCATTCCTCAAAGATATTCGGAACAAAACCAAGAATGATAGTGAGTTTAACAAGGCGATTGATGATCTTGCCGGCGAAATATTAACACAGATTTCTGACCGACAATTAGTGATTGCTGATTTCAAAAATAGCATGGGAAAAATTCCTGCCAGTTATGTGGACTCGGACATCGAAGACACTGTGCGTCGAGACTTTGGTGGTGATCGTAATAGGTTTGTGGCGGCCTTGCGTACCCAAAGCCTCACTCCCTTAAGTTACCGCAAACAAATTGAGGACCGTATCACTTTCGAATACATGGTCGGACAGATTCGTCGAAGTGCCATCAACGTGGGCCCAGGACGCGTTTTAGAGTACTTCAATAAACACCAAAAGGAGTTTACTCATAAAGAAGTTATTAATTTTCGCCAAATCACCATTAATCAAGGGGCCGCCGAAAGTATAACCGAAGCGAAGAGTCGGGCCGACGCTTGGGCTTTAGCCCTCCATGATTCCACTAAAATTGCACCGACCCTAGCACAATATAAAATCAGCACTTCCACGAAAGCGACTCCGAGCACCTTCAGCGAGATTGCCGAATTAATTAGTGAAGATGACTATGCGAGCAAAGGTGGAAATGTGGGCTGGAAATCTCTTGAGGAATTAAATGAACGTGTCGTCGCTGAATTAAAGAAACTGAAAGACGGTGAAGTTTCAGGTTGTTTACAATTTGATTTACCTGGCGGAAAATCTGTTTGGTTTATTTTAAAACGTGAAGGTTATAAAGCCGCTGGACCTGACACTTTAGAGGATCAAGCAGTTCGTGATGTGATTGAAGATCGCGTTCGTGCTGAAGCCATGAAAGCAGCGGTTGATGAATGGCTTAAGGAATTAAGAGCTAAAAATCACGTTGAGATAAAATGA
>JBAXUJ010000191.1:0-2261 GCA_037129735.1 Opitutia bacterium
TTTCGGATTCAGCAGTTAAAATTGATAAGCCGATTGATGAAGCGATGGAGATGGTCCAACGCATCATTCGCGATGGTCGCTCGGTGCAGGGTATTCCTTCCGGATTCGTTGATTTAGACCAATTAACTTTCGGTTTCCAAGGTGGCCAAATGGTCATCGTGGCGGCCCGTCCAGGTATGGGTAAAACGTCGATTGCCCTTAATTTTATTGAGGCTGCGTTGTTCCCTAAGCCCAACTCAAACAAGGCACCGGCCAACGTTTTATTATTCTCTTTAGAAATGCCTGCGCGTGAATTGGCTCTGCGTTTATTATGCTCTCGCGCTCGCGTGAACATGCAGAAACTTCGCTCGGCACACCCTGATCACCAGACGCAAGTCGACTTAGTTACGGCGGCGAATGAGTACCGAGGTCTGCCTCTAACGGTGGATGATAATGGTGGCCAAACCATTTTAGAAATTCGCGCCAAGTGTCGCCGCATGCATGCCCAACGCAAATTAGATTTAATCGTCATCGATTACATTCAGCTCATTAACGGGCTAGATTCGTCGTTACCACGCGAACAACAAATTGCTGAAGTCTCTCGCAGTATTAAGGCGATGGCGAAGGAGTTTAATGTTCCCGTAATCGCGCTGGCGCAGTTGAACCGTAAGTCCGAAGACGAAGGTCGTCAGCCTAAGATGTCCGACCTCCGCGAATCTGGCTCGATCGAGCAAGACGCCGATATCGTAATGCTTATTTCGAAGCTTTCGGCATCGCAAAGCAAGGCAGCCGGAGAAGGGGAGGCGGAAACGTCGGATGGTTCAGGCTGTTACCTTCGACAATTGATTGTCGCTAAAAACCGAAATGGTCCAACGCACGACATTAACTTGCAATGGAATCCAGGCTTAACACGCTTCGACACACCTGCCCGTGAAACTTCCCGTGATGAATGAAACCAAAGTCCGCCGTAGCTTCTTAAAAGCTGCTTGCTTCACTCTCGCCCTCGCCCCGGGAATTTTGCTCGGTCAAAGCATCGAGACGATGAGCGATCCTCTCATCCGCACGGTGCGCGTGAAGTCACAAGGGGATTCGGTTTCCGAACAATATATTTTGGGTTATGTTTCGCTGCGAGCCGGACAGCCTTTCAATAAGGATGCGGCAGCAAATACGGTACGCGCTTTATATAGCACGGGAAAATTTGATCAAGTTTCGGTCGTCCCTGAGTTGGATATTAAAAACGGACAGGTTGATTTAGTCGTCGTGGTCGAACCTCGTCCGACGATTGCAAAATTTGAATACATCGGTGGCGATGGCTTATTCGATAAAGAAAGCGATGACCGTTATGCCGATGGCTTAAGACTCGGTGAGCCTTTAGACAAAGCGGCCCTGCGTCGCGTCGAAGTAAAACTCCAAAAAGAAATTCGTAAGAAACGTCCGTTCACCACGGTGGATGCACAAATTTACAAAGTTCCTGGCGGCGTCTGCGTTTCTTATGTGATCAGAGAAAGTGCCGATTTGCGCGTTGATAATATCACCATCGAAGGCGCGACCCAACTTTCGCAAAACGAAATCATCGAAGGCGCTGAACTCAAAGCTTCGAATTGGCGCTGGTGGAAATTCTCTTGGTTGTTGAGCAATGGTCGACTCGACCCCGAGGATTATAAAAAAGATGTTAGTGCGATTACCGATTTTTACCGTTCACGTGGTTTTCTCGATGTGAAAGTTGAAGAAAAAGACCCAGAAAAAGCCTGTAAAATCAAGAATTTAGAAAAATCCAAAGATGGTCAAAGCGCGAAGGGCTGGATCGATGTTATTTTTAAAGTGACGGAAGGTCGTCGCTATACCGTGGGCGATGTTTCCATTTCGGGAAATAAATTAGCTGCGACTAATAAGGCATTTACCAACGAGTCTCTTCAAAGAATTATCGTTGAACCTTCACTCCGTCGCGGTGCGTACAAGAGCGAAGTGGATCACTTCATTAAAGGAGAAGCTTTTTCCGACGCCGCGTTGAGTACCGCTGCAGAAAAAATTAAAGAGTACTACGGACAGATGGGATACCTGAACGCAAATGTCGACGTGCAGCGTAAACCAAATTTAACTACCGGAGTGATCGATGTCAGTTTCGTGGTGACCGAAGGCATGCGTTTCACCGTACGCGCGATTGACATCCAAGGTAATACGAAAACTCGATCCAAAGTCATTGCACGCGAGTTGGCACTCAGTCCCGGTGAAGTATTTGACTTAGCACGAGCTCGCGTTTCCGAAGCTCGTTTAAGGAACAC
>JBAXUJ010000192.1:0-2259 GCA_037129735.1 Opitutia bacterium
AATCGGACGAGGGTTGCGGTTGCCGAAGGCACCGTTGGTCTTACTACGTGAGCGGGGGGAGGACATGGGGGAACCGATTGATGGATTCCTAAGCAAACAAGTCCCGCCCGTACCGCAAGCCCTTTCCCGCTTCCCATCCCTTGACAGAACAGACTCGCCTTGCCAGTCTGACCCCTAAATAACCTATACCTGTGACCGATTATAGCGAAGTTATTAAAGCCCACCGCCGCGACCACCTCGCCCGGCCGATGTCTCTCCCCACCGGAGTGCATCGTCACTTCGAGAGCACCACTTTACCTCTCCCCATTGAGAAGGTCTTCGAATTTTTCTCCAAGGCCGAAAATCTCGAGGCGATTACTCCTCCCGAATTACAATTTAAAATCTTAACCCCGCTGCCCATCATCATGGAACGCGGAGCGTTGATTGATTATAAAATTAAAATGAGCGGCATTCCTTTTGGATGGCGCACCCGCATCACGCACTGGGATCCTCCCTACGCTTTTGCTGATCAACAGCTCAAAGGTCCTTACGCGGTTTGGTTCCACACTCATACTTTTGCGGACGAAGGTGGTAAAACTCGTATGGATGATGAAGTGCTCTACAAACTTCCTCTTTGGCCGTTCGGTGAAATCGCTTATCCTTTTGTAAAAGGAAAAGTGGAAGGTATCTTCAAATACCGTCGCCAAAAAATCCGAAAACTTCTCGGAGTTTAATTAGTCGAGCAGTGTGATGAGTTGATCGAGCGACGTGATAAAAGCGTCAGCTCCCGCTTTGACTTTGGGTCGCGCTGTATAGCGTCCAAAGCCAATCATCTTATCGACATCGCCTTTTACTTCTAAATCACTCGCGCCATCCCCGACTAAAATCATTTGGTAAGCTTTGAATTCATCGCGCAGTTTTAACACGACCACGTTTTTGCCTTTAGATTTAGCGGTTGGGCAACTCTCGACGTAGCCGGCATAAGAACCATCAGCATTAAAACGAAGTTCTACTGCTTCCACGCGTTCGATGCCTAAATACTGGGCGAGGGGACGGATGGCTTGAGTGAATCCACCGCTCACGATGATCACCGTCCAACCTGCAGCCTTAAGTTTTTTAATCGTATCTAACGCGGTAGGTTCAACCTGTTGGATGTATTTCTGTCCGATGGATTCTAATTCTTTTAAAGTCGGCTTAATCATATCCAGGCGCTTCGCGAAGATCGATTCCATCGGCGTACTGCCATCCATGGCCTGAGTGGTCATGTCTTCGACCGCCTTGAATACCTCAGGTCCACGTAAACGACCCAACTCATCGATACCCTCAATCGCAGAAAGCGTCGAATCACAGTCGAATAATAGGAGCTTGGTCGCCACGCCGTTATACAGACCGACTTACCTCAGAGGTCAAGGTTTGGCGTTTCTTAAATTATTATTCGCCTAATAATTTTCTTAATTCTGGCTCACCTAAGATAGTAATACCGAGTCCTTGGGCTTTGGTGAGTTTGGATCCGGCTTCTTCACCTGCCACTACGTAGTCGGTATTTTTACTGACGCTGCCAGAAACTTTTCCGCCTGCTTTTTCAATAAGATCTCGGGCTTCATCACGACCTAATGTTGGTAATGTGCCCGTGAGTACAAAAGTTTTTCCTGCGACCGCTGTAATCGATTGCGTAGTGGTTTTCTCTATAAGATTTAATCCAGCTTTGCGCATCGCCGCAACCCATTCGCGATGATGGGGGTCGCTGAAGAATGACGCGATAGATTTAGAAACTTCTACGCCCACGCCACTGATTACCGATTCATAAGTCTCGCCGCCTTTTTTACCTACTTTGGTAATTAATAAATCTTTAAGTTTAGCGGACTCCAAGGCGTCCATGGATTTGAAATGTCGGGCCAGGTCTTTCGCAGTTTGCATTCCAACATTCGGAATGCCAAGAGCATGAATTGATCGCCAGAGTTCACGTTGTTTCGCAGCCGCGAGGCCCGACATCATATTCTCAACGGATTTTTCTTTGAAGCCTTCAAGCATTCTCCATTCGGCAGGTGTGAGTTTAAGCGCATCCACAGGCGCATCCACTAATCCGAGTGAAATGAGTTGTTCCGCAACCGCATCGCCAAGTCCATCGATATCCAAACATTGCTTACAGGCGAAATGCACCAGACGACGAATTTTCATTTCGCGCGAAGGGGCTGTTAACTTATACGCCGCTTCATCGTCTACGCGAACGGCTTCTAGGCCTAATTCTTTAAGGCGTTTTTCGAAATTAAAAGGTTTAGC
>JBAXUJ010000193.1:0-2230 GCA_037129735.1 Opitutia bacterium
GGAAATCGCATTCGGGTTGAAATGGGCAAAGTCTCATTTCGCGCACCGCAGATTCCTCACATCGGTCCTGATCGCGAAGTATTAGGCGAGGAAATCACGGTGAAAGGTAAGACCTTTAAGTATTGGGCAGCGACCGTGGGAAATCCACACTGCGTGATTCCTGTTGATAATCTTACTGCAGATTTAGCTAAGACTTACGGTCCTGATTTAGAGTTACATACTAATTTCCCTAATCGCACCAACGTACAATTTTTAAAGGTCTTGGATCGTAAGAATATACAAATTGAAATTTGGGAGCGTGGCGCAGGTTACACCTTAGCGTCTGGCTCCTCATCGTCGGCCTGTGCGGCGGTGGCCTATAAAATGGGGTTGGTTGATGCTGATTTAACGGTAAATATGCCAGGGGGTAAGATTGTGATTGGCATTGGGTCCGATTACTCCATTGTAATGACAGGTCCAACGACTCCGGTAGGCATCTATGAGATGCACCCTGGTGTAACTGACCAAGACGTCGCTTTCTAAAGCGAAAAGTCTATAACAACATTCATTATTTGATGCCTCCATACATGGAGCATCACCCTTCGTAACAACCTCTAATGGCTCCAAAGCAGCCGTTGCCAAACATCTCGGAAGACGAGCTCATTGATCTCGCCGGTGGTGCCACTATGCTCCTCGCCAAGGAGCTGATTGCCAAAAGCAAAGTAAAGAAGGCCAACTGGACTTTCCCCGAAGTGAAAGCCGTGGTCGATGACGGTAAAGAATCCCGCGAAGCCTGTTGGAATTTAAGATCCATCACCTTCCAGCGCAATGAGTGCGCCTGCGAAGTGTCGCTGGTACAACGCAAGCTCTGCGTCCACTCCCTTGCCGCCTATCTAGTTTTAGCCGTTAAAGAAGGTTATCTAAAACTGACTGATGATATTGAGCCGACCAAAGTGAAGGCAAATGAGGCTAAACCCACGGAAGAAAAGAATCCGACAGCAGCCAATAATTTATCGAGTGCCGGTCCCAAATTACGGACCATTAATCTTTCTCCGAAAAAAGGTACTCCGATTGAAGTCCGCTTTATTATTCCACCGAATATAGCGACCTCATCACAACGAGATGAAATTATTTGTCGTCTAGAACTGCGTATTGATGATGTGCAAGTAGCCCCAGAAAATATTGATCGGACGAAGGCTTGGACGATTGAGACTAACACCGTTATTTTCCTATCGATTCTTGAAAATCTTTGTAACGGAAAATTACAGGGCATCCTCCCTCTCACTCGTCGTCACCTCAGACAGCTTTTAGCCTTTGGAAAAGATCTCAGCATTTTCCGTATGGCGAATGCACCGGAAACGCCGATGGAATGGAACGGTAATCAACTCGCAGGCGTTCATGAATATTTAGATGATCCCAATCCTACTCCGCAAACGACAGCCAGTGGAGAAGAGTTAGATGACGAGAAAGAAGAAATTCGTGCGCAGGATCGTGGCAGTGAAGATACGACTTGGGTAGACGGATCGATGAAATGGTTACGTATTCGCCTACCACAAAAAGCCAGCGGAGCAGTTGCCGAGTTACGTGAAGTTTTACAACGCAACGGATTTATTTTAGAAACCAGCACACGGGAGTGGAGATTAGGCGGTACGATTCAGGTTTTAAATTTCTTAGCCCGACATCACAAAATTCTTTGCGAAGATAACCACGCCTACTTTACCCACAATTTATCGCACTCCCTGCGCAATGTGCAGTTAGCTAAAGCGAAATGTGCAGCCGCCGAAGACACCGAAGGCTATCGTTTTGCCATCGGTATTGATCCTGAAGGTAAGACGCCGAAAGTGGTTCAAGAGGCCTTGGCTAGCGGTAGAATGTTCTTCTATACCGATCGCGGACCACGTCTGATTACTCCCGAATTACTGGAGTCGATTCGTAATGCCCAACGTCGTATCACTGGCGAATCCAAGCGCGATGTAGACTTAGACATGAATTTAAAAATCGGCTTTGCTGACTTAGCGAG
Organism: Opitutia bacterium; assembly: GCA_037129735.1. Lineage (GTDB taxonomy): Bacteria > Verrucomicrobiota > Verrucomicrobiia > Opitutales > UBA953 > UBA953. Next base: position 2,000 of record JBAXUJ010000193.1, read on the forward strand.
TGCCGATGCGATTGCCGAAGAATTACAGGCGGCTTTCGCTCCTCCCGAAACTTGGACTAAACGTTCGGATGCGATTCGTAATCTTTCCAAATTACAACCTGCACCGATTCGCGAAGACCTCGATCAGATGTTGCGCATCTACCAAAAATTGGGCGTGGCGTGGTTATGGCACTTACACCGAAATAATTTAGGAGGTTTACTCGCTGACGAAATGGGTCTCGGTAAAACCGT
>JBAXUJ010000194.1:0-2200 GCA_037129735.1 Opitutia bacterium
GGACATTCCACTAAAATCGGTGGCTTAACACGCTCTGCCTTGCGCGTTGTAAATCCTGCTCGGGAAATTTCTGTCACACCCGGAGGCAAACCTCGCGCACATTCAACCATCTTCGCAGCCACCGCTTCATCACAAAGATGTATCACACATTCGCCATTTGATATGAGATTAGCAGCGGTATCCTTCGGCGTACCGTCATCTCGATTGCTCGGAGCAATCACAGCCATCGGTGGCTCGGTGCCCATGATGTTAAAAAATGAAAAAGGCGCGGCATTGGTGCGGCCTTCGTTATCCATGGTGGTTACCAGTGCGATGGGTCGGGGCACCACGAGACCAGCCAACAACTTATAAGCTAAGGCGCCAGGATTCGCGGCTACATCGAATCTTATCATAATTATCTTTTGATATTATCTTCTCCCGCGTGCGAGGCCATCGCCTCGCGTCTTAATCCATCTTCGCGATACGACATGAATAAATATAAACCTACACCGACGCAAATACAGGAGTCGGCGACATTAAAAGCCGGGAAACGGTAGTAAGGTAAATGAATATCAATAAAATCGATGACGTGGTCGCCAAGTAACCGATCTAAAACATTTCCGATAGTGCCACCGACAAATAAACCGAAGGCTAATTGTCCGTAAGTGAGTTCACGCATCAAAGGCTTCCGCCAACGCCAAATTAAAGCGAGCACCGCCAAGGCTAAAAATATGAGAAGCGGTTTAACACCTTGCTGCGCACCGAGGCCCCAAGCGGCTCCTTTATTACCCACATGAACTATCCAAAATCTGGAAAAAATAATAATCGGTTGGCGCTCGGGATCATCTAAAAAATAAGCGCCGAAGGGAACCGTTTGCGTGACCCAAACTTTAGTTAACCAATCCAATAAAACGGATACACCCGTGACGCACCAGAATGTGCGATAAGGGCGGAACCGATCAAACTGGATTAGTCCTGAGCTCAAGTCTCGGGTGTGTCATCTTCGCCACCGCCACCGCCAGAGCCAAATCCAACTTCATCACCGATTTCGCCCAGAGGGTTACCGCCACGGCGACGGCTAGCACGACGATTACGTTCGAGTTCTTTTTGACCTTCGAGGGAGTAACGAGTGAAAGGAACCGCCATCAAACGAGCATGCGGAATAGGCTTATTGGTAATTTCGCAAACTCCGTAAGTATTTTTCTTCATGCGAACAATCGCGTCAGAGATTTCTTTAAGCGCTTCTTGCTCGTTAGAAATAAGGGACAGAGCGAAGTCACGATCTGCGGTATCACTACCCGCATCGGCTAAGTGTTGTGAGTAGCCTGAGAGGTCACCAGCGTCGTCTTTACCGTTCTTCTTGAGTGCTTCTTCGGAGTGGAAGGCCAAACCCTTTTGAATAGCTTCGCGCATGGCCATCAAGAGGTGGTAATAGCGGCGAAGTTTTTCTGGGATTTCTTTAACTTCATCACCTGCGCTGGAACCCTTGCGGAAAGGATTAGAGCCACCCAATAAATCGGCAATCGAAGCGGATTCAACATTTTGAACTTTAACCGGCTGAGCACGGGATGAAATCGCAGCTCTCTCACGTGCTTTGCGTTCCTCGTCAGGAACCCATAAATTAAGCTTAGAGCCACCCTTCTTATGAGCCTTTAAAAACTCATGAACATTTTCGATAGTGAAGAATTGTAACTTCGGACGAACAGGGGCAATCAGCACATCTTCTTTTTTAACATTCTTGGTATCGCGATGATGATCTAAGGTGGCTTTTTGTTTATCGTGTTTAGCCTTGATGTCGATTTTGGCTGTGCCCTTGGTATTTTTACCAGTAGGGACTTTCGCAGCTACTGCAGGCTTCTTGGCCTCTACCTTGGCAACAGGTTTAACCGGAACCTTCGCGCCTTTAACGGGAGCAACCGGTTTGACATTCTTTTTAGCGACCGGCTTCGCTTTGATCGGTGCAGTAATTTTTTTAGCAGCAACGACAGGCTTCTTCGGTGCGGGTTTAGCTGCAGGTTTTTTTGCGGCTGATTTTTTGGGAGGAGTTTTCTTAGGCATGAAAATTAGCTGAGTGAAAATTTAGAAGCGAGGGCTTCGCGGCAACGTGGAGAGACCATACCAAATTCTCCGGCGTTCACAAGTTCAGGAACCCAGCGCCAAGAGCGTGGGCAACGCACCCCAAGTGCGTGGTCTACTTTAAATGTCAAGTCAGCCCCAGCGG
>JBAXUJ010000195.1:0-2198 GCA_037129735.1 Opitutia bacterium
GGAGCGGTCGGAACTTCGGACGTAATCGTTTTTTCTTCGCGATAGGCGAGGAGACGTTCGGGAGTCATCTTACCTTCACCGACACGAAGCAGTCCGCCCACGAGTCGACGCACCATCTTGTATAAATAGCCATTGGCTTCGGTGATTATGGTGATGCGCTTACCTTTGGAAGTAATGCTGAGACGTCGCAGATCCTTGACGGGGTGTTCGTTTTCCATGCCCTGACTGTGGGTCGCGCCGAAGGCTCGGAAGTCGTGCTTACCCATCAGAAGTTTGGCCGCACGACGCATGGCTTTGACATCCAGCTTATCCCAATCGCGTCCGAGAGAATATCGAGCTTTCCACGGTAATGAATACCCGACATTAATTTCATAACGATAACGCTTACCTTTGGACGAATAACGGGCGTGAAAATTGCTATGAACACGTTGAATCTTCGTAATGAGTATTCCGGCTTGTTCACCTGTGTTGAGTGCGTCTTTAAGCTTGGAGGTAGAGTGACGCCAGAAAGCGTCGAAGTGGAAAGTTTGACCAACGCTATGCACGCCGGCGTCGGTGCGTCCGCTTCCATGAATCACGACGGGCTTTTTAAAGATGCGTGAGAGGCGAGCGCGAATTTCACCTTCAACGGTGTGAGCATTATTTTGAATCTGCCAGCCCATGTAGTCCGACCCATCATAGGCCACGGTGACCAAAAATCTTTCTTCAGTTAAATCTGTCTTCCCGGTTTTCATAGATCGGTGCTCTGTCCAATTCCTTTACTGTTAAGATAGTCCTGAAGTAAAATTGCGGCAGCACGCGAATCGCGTTCACCCGATTTACGTTGTTGAGTGCGCTCGTGGGCGTTTTTGGGTTTCTTGTGATGATTGATACTGTCGGCGGCCTGACTGGTCAGACCTTCATCGATTAATTCTATTGGAAGATGGAAACGTTTTTTAAGTTCTTCGGCGAAGTCATCGACCTCATAGCATTTCTTAGTTTTTTCACCTTCAAGAGAAAGGGGATAGCCGAGGATTAAGTGGGTGACGCGGAGTCGGGTGATTTCGCGCTGAATGTGTTCAAATCGAGCGGCAAGTTCTTCATCGATTGCGGCCGGGAGTGGAAATGCCATGCCGAGATCGTCCGCATAGCTTAGGCCAATGCGTTTGCTTCCATAGTCGATGCCTAGATAAACATTTCCCACGATTAGACCCTGTAAACTCTCATGGGGTTTTTCAATCTCCACTTTTATAATCTATGCAGGGGTTTGACATACGGCAGCAGATTCAATGAATAGATTAAATGAAATCGCCTGTTTCACTGTCTGCCCATGAGCGTGCGCTGTATGCTCGGCAGATGCGTTTGCCCGAGGTGGGCGAGGGTGGTCAGGTTAATATTAAAAATGCAAAAGTTCTTATCATTGGTGCGGGTGGTCTGGGCTCACCAGTGGCATTGTACCTAGTTGCCGCAGGCGTGGGCACCATTGGCATCGCGGATCCTGATAAAGTCGACCTCAGTAATTTACACCGTCAGATTATTCACGGATTTGATACGCTAGGATTACCCAAAACTATTTCCGCCGCAGAATCCCTTAAGGAGATAAATCCTGGTGCTGAAATTATTTTATACCCCGAAGGACTCACGGCTGATAACGCTCTCGAACTCGTGAGTCGTTATGACGTCGTGGTGGATGGGGCAGATAATTTTGCGACGAGATTTTTAGCCGCCGATGCCTGTGTGTTGGCTAAGAAACCTTTAGTTCACGGAAGTGTACTCAGAGGGGAAGGTCAGGTAGGTACATTTATACCTCAACAGGGCTGTTATAGATGTTTGTATCCGGTCATGCCGAGTCCTGATTCTGTTCCGACCTGTTCGGATGCAGGAGTATTGGGCGCGACGTGTGGAGTCATTGGTTCGTGGATGGCTGCGGAGACTTTGGCCATTCTGCTTAAACAACGTTCACACTCACAGATGTTTGTGATCAATGTGGGTGAGGGCAAAAGCCAAAAAATTTCAATCATACAAGACACTCATTGTCCTGCTTGTGGTAAGTCGCCCAAGATTTCTGAAATCAAAGCTGAAAATTACGAATCGGCCCTTTGTGAAACTAAAAATTTAAATATGAAAGAATCGCCCTTGGAAATTTCGGTGACTGAAGCTCATCAACAATTGAGTTCAGCACAACCACCTCTGTTGATTGATGTGCGTGAGCCCGACGA
>JBAXUJ010000196.1:0-2160 GCA_037129735.1 Opitutia bacterium
AAGACTTACGTCTAGCTGATAATCCAGCACTGCAGGCTGCCATAGCCGCAGGTGACTCCGTCACTCCGGTTTATATCCACGATATAAAATCAGAGGGCGAGTGGACTCCAGGCGGAGCAACGCAATGGTGGTTGCATCACGCATTAATCGATCTCGTCGAACAATTAAATAAAGCCGGCAGTCCTTTAATCATTCGCCAAGGCGAGAGTTTAAAAGAATTAGAAAAATTAATCAAAGAGACGGGAGCAACGAGCGTCGTCTGGAATCGTCGCTACGAACCGTTGATTGTGAAGCGCGATACGGAAATCAAAACCCAATTACGGAATAAAGGCCTGAAAGTAGAATCTTACAATGGGAGCTTATTACATGAGCCCCAGAAAATTAAAAATCTCTCGGGTAATCCGTTTCAAGTCTTCACGCCGTTTTGGAAAAATTGCTTGGCCAATTTACAGTTTGGTACACCGACTAAAGCACCTAAAAAAATTCAGGGCCTAAGTCAGTCGGTATCCAGTGTGTCGATTGATAGTTTAAAACTTTTACCTAAAATTAAATGGGATCAGCAATTCTCCAAGGAGTGGAATCCTACCCGTGCGGGTGCAGAAAGCCGTCTCGCCGAATTCAAAAAAGCACCCGTTAAAGACTATGACGAAGCTCGTGATATCCCTAATATCGACGGCACCTCTCGACTCTCTCCGTATTTACACTTTGGACAGATTTCACCGCTCGAAATTTATACTGCGATTAAAGAAACACCTTTTGCCGAAACTAAAAGTGGCCAACGCTACATCGCTGAAATTGGCTGGCGTGAATTTGGTTACCATCTGCTCCACCACTTTAATCACACTCCTGAAAAAGCTCTACGCAAAGAGTACGACGATTTTCCGTGGCAGTCCGACCCGAAACTTTTACGCGCTTGGCAGAAAGGTAAAACGGGATTCCCGATTGTGGATGCGGGTATGCGACAACTTTGGCTGACCGGTTGGCAGCATAATCGCGTGAGAATGATTGCTGCGTCCGTTTTAGTGAAACACCTGCTGCAACCTTGGCAGGATGGAGCTAAATGGTTCTGGGACACCTTAGTGGATGCCGATTTGGCCTCTAACACACTCGGCTGGCAGTGGGCGGGTGGTTGTGGTGCCGATGCCGCTCCCTACTTCCGTGTTTTCAATCCCGTCCTCCAAGGCGAGAAATTTGATCCACAAGGCGACTACGTTCGTAAATATGTTCCTGAATTAGCTAAGATGCCTGCGGAATGGATTCACAAACCTTGGGAAGCTCCAGCCGATGTTTTAGCAAAGGCGGGCGTTGTACTCGGCAAGAATTATCCCGCTCCCGCTATCGGACTCACGGAAGGACGCGATCGTGCTTTAGCAGCGTTCAAGAAACTCCGAAGTTAACTGAAATAGTCTACGCCACCTTCAAACAGTGGCTGATATTTACTACCAGGAATATTCTTAGCAACGTCGCGTCCCCTACGCTCACTGTGACCCATCTTACCTAAGACCCGTCCACAGGGACTGGTAATACCTTCAACCGCATGAATGGATCCATTTGGATTAAAATCTATTTTGTGCGAGGGCTGACCTACGGAATCACAATATTGAAAAGCGATTTGTCCATGGCGGGCTAACTCATCGATCATTCCCGGCGAAGCGACAAACCGACCCTCTCCATGCGAAAACGGAATGGTGTGTTGTTGACCGACCGACATCTTAGAGAGCCAAGGCGATTTAACTGAAGCGACACGCGTGTAGGCATAACGTGAGATGTGTCGACCGATGTAATTATAAAATAAAGTCGGAGCGTGGTGATCAACATCACGAATTTCACCATACGGGACCAAGCCAGTCTTAATGAGTGCTTGGAATCCATTGCAAATACCGAGAATTAAACCTTCTCTGGATTTTAATAGGTCCATCGTTGCATCACGTACGACTGGTGATTTAAGTACCGCTGCAATAAATTTACCTGAACCATCAGGTTCATCTCCCGCCGAGAATCCACCCGGAATCATAAGTATTTGTGAACGTTTAATGGCTTCAGCGAAAGCCTGAAGTGACTGAGTTAACGATTCAGCATCACCATTTCTTAAGACTAATATTTCTGACTCAGCACCAGCTTGGTTAAATGCTCTAGCGGTATCATACTCACAATTACTAC
>JBAXUJ010000197.1:0-2142 GCA_037129735.1 Opitutia bacterium
AAGTAAAATCTACAGGATCAACATCGCGTCGCCGTAACTAAAAAAACGGTACTCGTGACGAATGGCTTCGGCGTAAATTTCTTTAAGCCAAGGAAGTCCTGATGGATCTCCTGGGGTTAAAAATGCCGCAACCAGACAGAGTAAAGTCGACTTGGGTAAATGGAAATTAGTGAGCAGTTGCTCACAGCACTGGATTGTATCACCAGGCTTAATAAACAGGCTTGAACTGCCTTTAAAGTCTCCGGCTGGGAGATTTTTAAAGTCGGGGAATTTTCTGATAAAGTCCTCGGTCGACCGCACGGTCGTAGTACCCACGGCTAAGCGCGGTTGACGACTACGCAGCGCCTCGATGGTATTAACGGGGATTACATAGTCTTCGCTATGCATGACGTGATCGCTTAAATGAGCCGCTTGAATGGGTTGAAAAGTTCCGGCACCAACATCCAAAATAAGGTTAAAGTTTTCGTGTCCTTGTTGAGATAATTTTTCGAGCAGCTCAGGTGTAAAATGCAATCCAGCGGTAGGCGCAGCAACGGCTCGTGTTGCCGTTTGTTCTGCATAAACAGTCTGATAGCGTTCCTCATCAGCGAAATCTTTTAGGCCTAACTTTTCTCGAGCATCCACGATGTAAGGCGGAAGTGGCAATTCGCCTTGTTGTTGAGCGAGTTGTTCAACGGATAATCCAGCAGGTAAATTAAATCGTACGATATAATCTCCACCCTGACCTACAGATACGACCACGACGTGGTGACCATCGATATAAAATCCGGCTTCATCTGAGGCGCGCTTTCCTGGGCGCAGCATACAATGCCACTCCAGAGGTTGGGTAGCTGGACGAAGTAAAAGGCATTCCACTTTTCCGCCCGTGGGACGAACACCAAAAAGGCGGGCCTTTAAAACACGTACACTATTGCGGAAGAAAGTTGTTGAAGGCGGAATTAAGTCAGGAAGCTCTTTGAAGTAATGATGTGAGATTTTTTTGGTCGCGCGATTTACTACGAGCAATCGTGAGTCATCACGTCGCAATGAAGGCACGGCTGCAATCCGTTCAGGAGGCAGATCGAAGTCCAACTCCTGCAACGTAATCATTATTTAGTTTTCGGAGGAGTAATGAGTAACTGACCATCAATCGCCTTTAAGGGCATAAACTCAACGCCTGGAGGGGCTTTACGTAACTCCTCTTCAATCGCAGAAAGTTTTGCGTCCATATCATCAATACGAGCCACGAAAACAGCTTCGGGAGTGGAAGGAGTCTGACACGCGCCGTATTCGCGCATCGTGTGGTGACTGAGCAACACGTGTTCCACGCGCTCACGCAACGAGGCTTCGAGTTGTACCTTGATTGCATGCTCTCTAACAATAAATGCTCCTAAGACTAAGTGACCGTGTAAATTTCCAGCGCGGGTGAAACCAGCGCGAGGCATACCAGGCTCGAGTTTGGTATATTCCTGAATTTTACCCACGTCGTGTAGAATAATACTCGAGACGGCCAAAGAGTGATCTACTCTCGGATAAAGAGGTAGTAAGGCTTCCGCACAACGTGCCATGCGCAGTGTGTGTTCGAGTAGACCGTGACGGTAAGCGTGGTGCATGCCCGTAGCGGCGACCGAGTCGTAGAAGCGTTCGCCGTGTTCTTCTAAAATCGATTCCACCAAGGCCCGTAAGGTCGCATGGGGAATGCGTTTAATAATAGCGCCGAGTTCTTCGCGCATTTTAATAGGATCTTGTTGAGACACGGGAGTAAGGCGACCCATGATGGCAGGGTCAGATTTTTCGGCATCAGTAATAGCGGCGAGGGCATCGACACGGAATTCTGGGCGACCAGCAAATTCTCCCATCGTTCCGCCAACTCTCACAGGCGTACCTGGCTTTAAGGTGGTGAGTACTGACTTCAGAGGTGAATCAGAAAAAACACGGACTTTCACTTCGTCCGAAGCATCACCCAAAACAAATTCAAAATAGGTAGACCCGTTCTTGGCGGATTTGGTGTTAATGTCTCCCAATCCACAAATGGCCATAAAGCGACTACCGGTCGGCAAAGCTTTGCATTCTCTTAACGATTGGGGCGATTCGGCCATGCACGCAAAGTGAGTAAAACAGGCGGGGGTGCAAATAATAATAATCTAAAAGAGTCTAAATTAA
>JBAXUJ010000198.1:0-2134 GCA_037129735.1 Opitutia bacterium
TCCGCGAACTTCAACACCTCACGGGTCGTCGCGATGTCGTGGGTACCGTTCTCAAAGTTAACGGTGGTGCGAACTCAGGTCACACCGTCGCAGGCCTCAAATTAAATCTCCTTCCTGGTGGTGTTGCTGAACACGACGTCGGTTGCCTCGCACTGGGCTCAGGCGTCGTCGCCGACCCCCGTAAAGCCCTCTGGGAAGCCCTCCCAGTGGAAAAGCTAGGCTACTCTGTCCTCTCACGCCTCCTCATCGACGAGCGTTGCATGGTGAGCGATATCTCACACCGCATTCTCGATCTGGCTTGGGAAGATTACCGCGTCAATGTTCTCGGACAAGAAGCACGCGGTTCCACGGGTCGCGGCATCACCCCAGCCTACGCTGATGAAGTTGGCCAAATGCAAATTCATTACTCAGAGTTTCTTGGCAATAAATCCGACTACGCTACGCGTCTCTCGGCTCGACTCAACCGCGCCGCAGACATCGTACAAAACGTCTGCAAACTGACTCCCGAAAAATGGTCAGCGCTTTTCACCAAACTTACCGAAGCCGAACTGCGTGCTAATAAAGGCGCGATCGACGCCGGAGTTTTCTCCGCCTCTGAATTTGATTTCACACGTTTCGCTGGAACCAAACCTTTCACCTTCAATCACGAATCAGTCTTAGCCGTTTACTGGGAAGCAGGCTCAAAACTCGCTCACACCATCGGCGATGTTCGTGAACGCATCTTAAGCGACCTTTCAGCGGATCGACGAATCATCGGAGAATTTGGTCAAGCCTACTGGCTCGATAAACGTGCTGGCTTCGCTCCCAACGTGACCGCCTCACACACTTACACTCCAGAGTTCTTTCAATCTGCAGGTATTCCCGTTCAAGCGATTCACACGGTCGGCTGCTGCAAAGCTTACGACACCAAAGTGGGTACACACGTGTTCATCACTAAAATGGAAGAGTCTCACCCTCTCCAACGTGCCCTCGCTAAATTAGAATTCGGTACCAGCACCGGACGTCAACGCATGGTAGGCTGGTCTGACCTCGTTGAAAAGGCCGACACGCTTCGCTACGGCGGCTTCGATGATTTAGTGCTAAACAAACTCGACGCTCTTTCTCCTCACGGAGAATGGACCGGCGGCGATCTCCAACTTTGCACAGGCTATAAAGATGCTAGCGGAAAAATCCATTTAGGCGTGCCACGTAATGACGCTGTGCGTCGTTCGCTCACCCCAATCTACTCTACACTACCAGGTTGGAAATCAGATATCTCCAAAGTGCGCTCGTGGGCACAACTTCCGGCCGAGGCTCGTCGCTATGTCACCTTTACGATGTCAGAAATGATCCGCCTAGCCTCACGCGGACATACGCTTAAGTCTCTACCTAATTTAAGATACATCGGAGTCGGACCCGATCCTGATCAAATTATTTCCGACGTACCAGCTACATCGGAATTAATAAAACAGTGATTTAATTTTTGATGTGCGGAAGTAAAATAGTAGCCGCAATCAGGAAATAAATTATTAGACCTGTAACGTCTACAATCGTGGCGACGAACGGCGCTGCAGCTTTTGCAGGGTCGAATCCTAGTCTTCTTAAAATAAACGGTAACATCGCACCTGATAAACTGCCCCATAAGACGACGCCAATCAGGGAGAAGAAAATAACCAGACCTAAAAGGAACCAATGTTCACCGTATCCTGGAGTTTGTCCGCAGAGATTAGGAAAGAAATAGTGCCATAACGCAATTCGGGCAAAACCAATAGTCCCCAAAATTATACCTAACCCTAAGCCACTGGTGATTTCGCGGCGGAAAACCTTGAACCAATCTTTTAAATTCACTTCAGCCAAGGCCATAGCTCGTATGACCAATGCTGAGGACTGTGACCCTGAATTACCTCCCGATGAAATAATTAAAGGTAAGAATAAAGACAGAACAACGGCTTTTTCGATTTCGCCTTCAAAGAAACCCATCGCGGTTGCAGTAAACATTTCACCAATAAATAAAATGACCAGCCAGCCGGCACGTTGGCGAATAAGCTGAGTTAAAGGTGTATCTAAAAGTGGCTCTTCAGGAACTTCGACCGCACCTAGAAAGGCGATGTCTTTAGCAGCTTCTTCACTGGCCGTCTCTAAAACGTCGTCCACC
>JBAXUJ010000199.1:0-2131 GCA_037129735.1 Opitutia bacterium
GCTTTACTCGAAGCTCCGAAAGACGTGGGTGAAGATCTTTTCGCTCAGTACGAAATGTCTCCTATCTTTGAACGCAAAATTGCGATCCTCGAAGAACTCGCCGACAGCCCAACTAACGAAACACGTTCGGCTGCGAATGAAGCTAATTTAGCGAAGGTTTCGAGCGACCTCAGCAAGGCTCTAAAAGGCCTCACCGGTTCACGCCGAAACACTCATTTACCTAAGATTTTGTGCGCTATTTGGAATCGCGATAAGTTCTTCCGCACTGCGGTTGAAACCGTCGACACCCAAAGCCCAACGGCTTCGGAAATCATCGCTGAAAGCAGCGACTCCGACCTCGCCAACATCGCCTTACACATCCCTCACACCAGCGAAAAAATTCGCGCCTTGCTCGATTTAATTCGTGCACACAGTGGCGAACGCTGGGCTGATCGCGCTTTCGATTTACTCCGCAATCGTGATATCGGTGGAACTAAAACGGGTTCTGCAAAATTAGTTTCGGAATGCATCTCTTACCTTTGCGACGCTGAACTCGGCGACAAGGTTGCTAAACGTTTCAGCGAGTGGCTCGATTCACGCGACCTCCGCCCTCCTGTCATTATTTGGATCATCAAAAATCGTGAGTCCAAAAAATATGCAGAGATTGTCACCCCTCTGGTAAATCCAAATCTCCTCGCCGCCATCTTGAGCAGCATCGACATCGAAGCGCTGGAATCCAATTCCACAGCTCGTATCCCTCTCGTCACTGAGTTGATCAACGACAAAAATATTCTCTCCGATATCCTCATGCCCAATGGCAATAAAGTAGATATCGAAACCATCTTCGACCTCGTTCGCGTCATGTTACGCAATCAAGGCTTCGACGAAACCACCAAGAGCAAACTCAAGGCCCGCTTCCACAATATCGAACCAAGCGTCGAACAAATCTGGAAGAGCCAACAGGACGAAAACACCACTGAAGAAAGCACGCTCAAGGTTTCCAACGAAAGTAAGTTAGCCCGTGAAGCTGAACTCAACGATATCGTTCAGGTCAAACTTCCTGCCACGAAAGAAGCGATTCAGATCGCCAAAGAGCACGGCGACTTACGCGAAAACTCTGAATACAAGATGGCTCGCCAAGATCACGACACCTTAACTGGACGTCGCGGTGAATTAGAAGCGATGCTCAAGAAGGCTGAAGTGTTTGATTTCTCAACAGCCAAGACGGATAAAGTTTCTATCGGTACCAACGTGAAACTCCATCGTGACTCTGATAAGAGTGAAATCACCTACACCATTCTTGGTGCTTGGGATGGCGAACCAGAGAAGAACATTCTGGCCTACATCACGCCTTTAGCTCGTCAGTTCTTGAATAAGATAGTGGGCGAAGAGTTCACCACGAACATCAAAGGACGCACTGAAAAGTGGAAGGTTCTTTCGATTACTCGCTGGACCGACAAAAAATAAGCCGAAGTTCATTCTTGGACGCGACGAAGCCCTAGATTTCTAGGGCTTCCTCTTTTGACACGGACACAAACCCTCTGCAATCTCACCGCATGCCCGACCCTTGGGAGTCCATTCGCCTTCTTTCCGACCCCACCCGGGCACGGATTCTTTTCCTCATCAGCCGAGGCGAACTTTCGGTGGGCGAACTTCAAGAGATACTCGGCATGCGCCAATCACGCATTTCTACGCATCTTGCCTTATTAAAAAAATCAGGACTAGCTCACGATCGTCGCGACGGAAAAAATTCTTTCTACGTATTAGCAGAGAATCTACCGAGCGGTGTGCAGAAAATTATTGAGGCGACCCAGCAAGCAACCGCCCAAGAATCGCAAACCCAAGCCGATCAGCGAGCACTCAAACGTCTAGCGGAAAAACGTCGCCGTAAAACCGAACAGCATTTCAACCTCGTCGCCGAACGCTTGGGTAAAAACTATTGTCCGGGTCGTTCATGGGAATCCATCGGGCAGATGCTCTTTTTATTAACGCCTAAAGTTAAAATTGCCGACCTTGGCGCGGGCGATGGCACGCTCTCCAGACTACTCGCCCGCCAAGCAGAATTTGTTTACTGCATTGATAACTCAGCTCGCATGGTAGAGCTGGGTCGAAGTTTAGCCAAAAAAGAACAGATCAAAAATCTGGAATATAT
>JBAXUJ010000002.1:0-33879 GCA_037129735.1 Opitutia bacterium
TGAAGAGGCAAGTCCGACCAAATGGTTTTACCAGCAAACTGCATTAATAATTTTTATATTACCGAACCGATTTAGTCAAACGACCCTTTAACGCCACTCGTGCTTTGGATAACGACCTTTTAACTCTTTCTTAACCAACTCGTAGGACCCCTTCCAAAATGCGTCCAGATCTGTGGTGCGTTGTTGAGTGCGTCGAGCAGGCGACTGAATGCATATCACTAACGGCACCCTGCCTTGGCAGACTTTGAGTTTAGCGCCAGGAACATCGTACAGTTCTTGCACCGTCGCCTCAATCAAAGCTTCGCCGTCATGGGTGTACTCAATTTTTGCAGGATGCTTTTTGCGGGGTAGTAATATTTTTTCGGGGCAATAAGACTCTAAAGCTAATAATTGTTCATGAGTTAACCAGCCACGGACGACAGACATCACGGGGCGATCACGGATATCGCGATAGGCGACGGCACCCTGACAGATTTCTTCTACTACCATTCGTTTACCCGATTCATCAAATACAGGAATACTTAATTCAGGACAATGCTTCGCTAAAAAATTCAATCGGTTGATCCAAGCGTCCACCGTATGGTCCCACTTTTCTAATTCCAACCTTCCAGCTAAAACTTCTGTCGCCAAGAGCTGCGAAGCTTCATCACTCGTGACGCCTTCTCGTTCGGTCGACTCTAAAACTAAATCACGGAAACGTCGCTCCACCCTTGTTACCACCCTTCTCTGCGTCGCATCATACTTAACAAAATTCTGGTTAAAAAATTCGCTTGGAAATAGTTCTTTCAACCATTCCTCTTTAATTTCGGTAGCGAGGCTTAAAAATGTCGTCACTTCGCCCCGCGTCTGAATTTCATCAATCTCAGCAGCGACTAATAATTTAGCCGAGCGAACCATCGATTCGCGTCTCAATTCACCACGGCGGTTATGCACCAGAGCACAACGCAAAGTTCCCGCATCGAGGCGGACCGCCAATCGATCAATAAATCCAACTAAAATAGCTTTTTGAATTTGCTCGGGCAAAGCAGGCTCATGGTTAATTTTAAAACCTTGGCCGTCGGCTATGCGTAAAAATTGTTGGGCGGCTTGGTCAGCTTGCCGTGCGGCCTGACCTTGAATACCAAGCATCTGGCAAGCATCCGCATCAAATTTTACGTCTTTGGCTTTTTGCAATAAAGCCATTCGCAGGAAAAAGTCCGAGCCTTCCGTTGTTTGGATATTTTCACGCGCGCGCTCAGCCGACTCATCAACTTTTCTCAGTAAAATATCACGCCCTTGGCTCAGCCCAGCAATCATCGCCACCTCGTTCACACAATGAAGTTCTTCAGCGGCCATCAGCATTCGCGCATAGCGTGGATGCGCGGGGAATACTGCCATTTTTTTACCTAATGGACTTAAGAGATTATTTTGATCAATCGCACCGATGTCTTTTAAAACCATGAATGCCTGAGCGAGTGCTTGAGCATTGGGACTCTCGTACCACGGGAAGTTTTCGATGTCACTCCAGCCCATCGTTAGCAGAAGTAAAATGGTTTCCGTTAAATCCATTCGCTTAATCTCTGGTGTTTCGCGGAGCGGACGTGATTGATGATCCGTATGTGACCACAAGCGTATGCAGCGACCTGGACCCGTACGCCCCGCACGACCTGCTCGCTGTTCGGCTGAAGCCTGAGCAATAGGCTCGATTAAGAGTGTATCAATTCCGCGAATAGAATCGTAGCGGGCAATGCGTGCAAGTCCTGCATCTACCACCATGCGTACACCGGGAATGGTTAAAGAAGTTTCAGCTACATTAGTTGCGACGATAACCTTACGTTGATTGGATTCTTGAACGGCATTATCCTGGTCACTTACTGAAAGCTCTCCGTGCAATGGTAGCACTTGGATACCGCTAGACTCTTTTAAAAATTTTACCGCATTGATGGTCCGCATGATTTCGTAAGCACCGGGCATGAAGACTAAAATGTCGCCTGAAGATTCCTCGCGTAACAACCGTGCGACTTGTTCGGCCGCTCTATCCCAAACCTGCTGGGTAGAGGTTCGCACGGCGGGAGCATATTCTACCGTAACTGGGTAGGTACGTCCGTCTGAAATTAAAGTCTCCGCGGGTTTGAGCCATTGCGAAACACCTGCGGTATCCAGAGTAGCCGACATTACGACTAATAATAAATCTGGGCGGTGTTTTTCCTGGAGTTGACGAGCCAAACTCAAGGCAACGTCAGAATGAATATTACGCTCATGGAATTCATCGAAAATAATCGCCCCAATGCCTCGCAAGGTAGGATCGCTGGCTATCTGACGAAGTAACAGAGCTTCGGTAATAAATTTTATTTTAGTTTCGGCAGACTCCACTCTTTCGAAGCGAATTTGATAGCCCACTTCACCGCCTAATTTAACGCCACGTTCCTGAGCAACGCGACGGGCCAACAAGCGGGCGGCCATTCGACGTGGCTGCAGAATAAGGATTTGTCCTTCAACGCATTTTAAATCGACTAACATCTGAGGGAGGCGCGTTGATTTTCCTGAACCCGTGGGAGCGCTTAAAACAATCCGACGCGAACGACTACAGACCGCCTGTAAATCCGCCTTTAATTTATCGATGGGTAAATCTAAGCTCATTAAACGTTTAAGTTAATAATACGAGCGACAGGGATTCCATCCGAAATAGTTAAACGTGCTACAGTGACTGGAAGTTTGAAGCGCTTAGGTCCGGCACTCCCGGGATTAATCCGTAAAATATTTTTATCCTGCTCGATAAGCGGGATATGGGAATGCCCATTAACAACAATATCAGGTTTAAACTCATATTCATCGAATGGTAGATGGCCGTGAAACATGATTAGTTTTTTACCTCCATACACAGCGGAAAAATAGTTAGGAAAAGTTTCGTCGACGTCACAGTTTCCGCCGACCGCAAAGGTGGGTGCGAACTGCGCGAGTGTGTCTATAATCAACGAACCTCCGACATCACCCGCATGGAGAATCACATCGCAACCTTCCAATGCCAAAATCGCTTCAGGGCGAAGCAACCCGTGGGTATCCGAAATCAAACCAATCTCGCAGACCGATTTCACTAGGATTGCGGGCGATGTAGTTTATCTACCGAAACAGAGCGCAATGAGGTGAACTCAGCTCCTAAGGTTTCTTTCAGTTTATCTTTCAAACCCTGAGGCATAGCTTTTACGGCAGCATCGAAATCTTTGTCCCCGGGGAATAATGGTTTAGCTGATTCAACGGGGCGAGTCGCAGGACCTGCTGGTATATCGAATTTATAATCACTCATCTTTTCATCAATGATAATACCAGCCTCGTCGCTCACTGAAAGCTCAGTGACAGAAGTTTGGTCTTCATCGATATCCACTTCGGACGAGACAGATTCCTGAACCACTACCTTAGCAGGCTCCGAAGGCGCCTCAACCGCTGGTACCGGTTGCAGACTGTTTATTTTTTTTTGGCCAGGCTCCCGAGGAAGTCTGGCTGCAGCGGCGGCGACATCTTTGATCAAATGATCTATCGGTCGTGTCTTACACTGTTCTATCGCCTTAAGTAAAGTGACTTCAAAATTTGCTCTGGGAGAGAGACCGTAACGGATACCCTGTTCGCTGGACTGCAAGCATTCCAAAAAGCTGACCAGTTTCTCGGTGGTGAGTGGCGCACCCAGATGAGCACTATTGCCGCCCTGCTTAACTGCATCGAGAACAGCAGAGCGGACTAATAACTGTAAGTCATTCATCACGCGCATTAAGTCGCGTCCTTCAGCATGAAACTTATCGCACAAGGCGATTACTGACTTCGGATCGCTCATCGCAATACCTTTAGCCAAATCGGAAACTTGTTGAGCAGAGGCTAGACCGTAAATGGATAAGACATCGACCTCGCTAATTTTTTTGCCGGAGAAAGATATTACCTGATCTAAAATAGACTGGGAGTCGCGCATGCCGCCATTAGCGATACGAGCAATCGCATTGAGTGCGGCGGGCTCGGCTTGAACACCATCGGCTTTAACAATCCGTGCTAACTGTGCGGCGATGACTTCTTCGGCGATGGGATGAAACTCTAAGCGCTGACAACGTGAAGTGATGGTGGGGAGAACCTTATCGGCTTCGGTAGTCGCTAGAATAAATTTCACCCAAGCCGGTGGCTCTTCGAGAGTTTTTAATAACGTATTAAAAGCGTCTTTGGTTAACTGGTGCACCTCATCGATGATGAAGATTTTGAAACGGCAATTAACTGGGGGGAACTGACACTCTTCGCGGATTTTTTTGGCGTCTTCAATGGAGCGATTCGAGGCAGCATCAATTTCAATAACATCTAGGCAATTACCCTGCTCAATTTGTTGGCAAACCGGATCATCGATAGAGAAATCAGGACCAGCCTCTTTACCACAATTTAAAGCTTTAGCCAGAATACGTGCGGTAGTGGTTTTTCCGGTACCACGAGGACCCACGAAAAGATAAGCGTGGGCGAGTTGCTTTGTCGTTAAGGCATTACGCAAAGTCCGTACAATGTGTTCTTGGCCCACCAATTCATCGAAACGACGTGGGCGCCAGCGGCGGGCAATAACTTGAAAGACGGGCTCAGACACAGAACTTAATCAAAACCCTAAGCGATAAACTGTCAACGGGGCAAAGAGATTGATTACTCCCACTCAATCGTAGCGGGGGGCTTGGACGAAACGTCGTACACGACACGATTAATACCCTTAACCTCATTAATAATTCGGGTAGAGGCACGTTGTAAAACATCATAAGGCAAGCGTGCCCAATCCGCTGTCATCGCATCCGAAGAGGTAACCGCACGCAGCGCACAAACGTTATCGTAAGTACGTCCATCACCCATCACTCCCACGCTACGCACAGGAAGGAAAACGGCGAAGGCCTGCCAAACTTTATTATAATTTCCGGATGTTCTTAATTCGTTAATAAAAATATCATCAGCCTTACGAAGAACCTCTAATCGCTCGGGAGTAATATCTCCGCAAATACGAACTGCTAAACCAGGACCCGGGAAAGGATGACGCCAAACCATCTCTTTGGGTAAGCCTAAGGCCTCACCCAGAGCCCGTACTTCATCCTTAAACAACTCACGCAATGGCTCGAGCAGTTTTAATTTCATGCGCTTAGGCAGACCGCCCACGTTGTGGTGGCTCTTAATCGTTACTGCTGGACCGCCACCCGGTGAAATAGATTCAATGACATCAGGATAAAGTGTACCTTGGGCCAAGAACTCTACCTTACCCTTCTTTGCTAGGTCTTTTACGGAGCGATCAAACACGGCAATAAATTCATGTCCGATAATTTTACGTTTCTTCTCAGGGTCTCTGACGCCTTTTAATTTTTTCAAGAAGACCGCAGAGGCGTCGACCACACGAAGATCAACTTTAAATTTTCCGCGGAACATTTTTTCTACCTGCTCACGTTCACCTAAGCGGAGCAAACCGTTATCCACAAACACACAGGTGAGTTGCTTACCGATCGCTTTTTGAATGAGGGCAGCGGCAACGGATGAATCAACGCCTCCGGATAATCCTAAAATCACATGTGAGTCTCCTACTTTATTCCGAATGTCTTCAATGGCGGTTTTTACGTAATCCCCCATCACCCAATTCGGCTTACATTTACAGATACGGAATAAAAAGTTTTTGATAATTTCCAACCCGCGCTCGGAGTGAGCTACTTCGGGGTGAAATTGTATTCCGTAAAATCTCCGGCGAGAATCTTCCACGACAGCATTGTTAGAATTCTCCGTACTCGCTACTGCGTGAAAGCCTTTAGGCAAGCGAGTCACTTTATCACCGTGCGAATTCCAAACGCGTAAAGGTGATTTTAATCCGTGTAAGAGTTCAGACTTCTTTGGACGGAAAGAGAGCATACCATGGCCGTATTCCCGGTGCTGACTACTGGCGACCTGGCCGCCCAGCATTTCACCCATCAACTGCACACCGTAACAAATACCCAAAATCGGTAGACCCATTTCAAAAATTTCTGATTTGGGACGAGGCGATCCTTTAGCTTTAACACTCGAGGGGCCGCCTGAAAAAATCACGCCAATCACACCATCCGCCCGGAGCGTTTCGGCTGAAACATCAAATGCATAGATACGGGAGTGAACATTGCATTCACGTACGCGACGTGCGATGACCTTGGTGAGCTGCGAACCAAAATCGAGAATAGCAATGGACCGTTGATTCATAAAAAGGATAGAAGTTAAAATTTGAGACGGGCGTTATTCCATCCGCATTGGGGACAGGTGGCTTCTGCTCTACGACGTGGACGGACGTAGGTAAAACTGCAACGGGTGCAGGAAAAAACCGAACTCAGGCGGCGGTGGTCTGAAAGCAGAGCGTCGCGTCGATCGTACCAAAATTGCAGAAAGAAAAGCGCCCCAATAACCATGGCGACGATACAGGCCAAAAAGACATCGAGGTCGATGGGCTGAAGCATAGTTTAAAATTAGGGCTTTTGATTAAAAAAGCGAGACGCGTCACTAGGAACAATGACGCGTCTCGTTAAGTGGATGTTTTTAGCGCTTAGGCTTTGGCAGCAGTCGCTTCTTCCTTAGCAGCCTTAGGCTTACGTGCAGTTTTAGCCTTAGGAGTTAAAGCAGGAGCTTTGTCATCTTTACCTACCAACTCAATGAGTGCTGTTTCAGCAGCATCGCCCTTACGGACGTTGAGTTTGTAGATACGAGTGAAGCCACCGTTGCGGGTCATGAATTGCTTAACACGTTCTTTGAAGAGAAGGTTCGCAGCGGATTCATCGCGTAAGCGGGCCATAGCCAAACGATAGTAGTGCAACTTCACACTCTTGTCGGCGGACTGTTCAGCCTTCTTAGCGAGCGTGATTAAACGTTCAGCGAAAGGACGGACAGCACGTGCGCGGGAGAGCGTGGTGGTGATACGAGCATTCTTGATGAGTGCTGCAGCCAGGTTGGCAACGAGTGAACGACGGTGGGCGGTTTTGACGCCGAGGACGTTATTATGAGAGCGGTGACGCATGATCTGATTTCTCGATTAGGAGTTTACGCCTTTATCTAATAAGCGCTCATCAATTTTCTGTCCGAGAGACAGACCCAATTGTTCAAGCTTAGCTTTGATTTCGTTAAGGGATTTCTTACCGAAGTTACGATACTTGAGCATCTCTTGTTCGGACTTCATAGCGAGTTCGCCGACAGTGTTGATGTTCGCGTTGTTCAAGCAGTTAGCAGCACGAACGGAAAGTTCGATTTCGTTAACTGACATGTTAAGTAATTTACGGAGACGGTTAGCTTCTTCACTGACTTCGGATTTACCTGATTCGAATTCAACAGGATCAGTTGAAACGGTATCAAATACAGCGAGGTGGTGGCGGAGAATAGCCGACGCTTCTTTTAAAGCTTCGTCAGGAGTAATACGACCATCGGTCGAAATCTCTAAAACGAGTTTATCGTAGTCGGTCATTTGACCCACACGGGTGCTTTCCACTGCGTACTTTACTAAAGTTACAGGGGAGAAGAGTGAATCAACAGGAATTGAACCAATAGACTGTTCAGCCTTTTTGTTTTCTTCTGCAGATGCCCAGCTACGACCAACGCTTACTTCGACTTCAGCAGTGAAAGTACGTTTGCGGTCGATGGTGCAAATCACGGTGTCGGGATTTACAACAGAAACTGAACCAGTCTTATTTTCGAAAACGATGTCCGAAGCTTTAACCACTCCGGTTTTGTTAACGTCGATACGACCTTTGAAAGATTCGCGCTTATTCGCTTCAGTGCGAATACGAACCTTCTTAAGGTTGAGAACGATTTCGGTGACGTCTTCAACAACGCCATCGATAGGTTGAAACTCATGCTGCACTCCTTCGATCATCACTGCAGAAATAGCAGCGCCCTCGATAGAGCTGAGAAGCACGCGACGTAACGAATTGCCAATCGTGTGACCGAAACCGGTCTCGAATGGCTCGGCGAAGTAGCGAGCGAAAGTTGGGGTGGCGGAGGATTCCTCTTTTTTGAGGCCCTTGGGTAGTTCGAATTTTCCGAGGCGCTTGGTCATGTCTTTTAGTAGTTGGTTGTTTTGGTTGGCGGTTGGATCAGCGGCTGTAGAATTCAACGATGATCTGAACATTGATGTCGCGGGATAGTTCTTCCTTTGCTGGCTCACGGACCATTTGTCCTTTGAGTTGTTCAGCAACGGTGACTAACCAAGCAGGAACAACACGACCTTGGCCTTCTTCAATGGCGCGGGTAGCGAGTTGTTTAGAAGAAGTGCGATCACGAATCTCAATTTCGTGTCCAGGAGCTACGGTGAAGCTAGCAACGTCTACTTTACGGCCATCGATACGAACGTGACCGTGGGAGACGAGCTGACGAGCAGCGGAGCGGGAGTTAGCAAAACCTAAACGGTAGACAACATTGTCTAAACGGGTTTCGAGAATGCGGAGGAAATTATCACCAGCGACACCACCCATACGCTTAGCGCGTTCGAAGGATAAGCGGAACTGCTTCTCAGTCAGACCGTACATCATACGGAGTTTTTGTTTTTCGTTCAGACCAACACCGTATTCCGAAACTTTTCGGCGGGTGGTCTTACCGTGAATACCTGGTGGGTATGGACGGCGTTCCTCACCTTTAGAGGTGGGGAAGATATTTTGGCCAAAGCGACGATTCAGCTTGGTCGTGGGTCCGGTGTAACGAGACATGATTTATTATTTTTTGTATTTGTGGCGGATGATAGTACCCGCCCGGTTTGCCATAGCCGGACGGTAAGTCTAAAAATTAAACGCGGCGACGCTTAGGAGGGCGGCAACCGTTGTGAGGAATAGGAGTCGTATCGAGAATCGAGGTTACATTGAGTCCGAGAACTTGGAGCGCACGAATAGCACTGTCGCGACCCATACCTGGACCTTTAACACGAACCGAAACATCTTTTAAACCGTGAGCCATCGCCAACTTAGCGGCTTCTTGGCAAACGACTTGAGCGGCGTACGCAGTAGATTTGCGAGAACCACGGAATTGGTGACGACCAGCAGAACCCCAAGAGATCACGTTGCCGTTAGCATCGGTGATGGTTACTTTGGTGTTATTGAAGGTAGCTAAAATATGGCAGATTCCAACGGTGATGTTTTTGGAACCTTTAGCACGACGGACTTTAATTTCGCCAACGTCTTCGCCTAATAATTCTTTCGCCGTAATTTCTTTGCGCTCCGGCGCTGCTTCAGCGGCAACAGGTGCTGCAGCTACTTCAGGAGCAACCGCAGGGGCGGCCGCTTCAGGTGACGCAGCTTTTGGCTTACGTACTTTAGGAGTCTTGGGTGCTTCTTCGCTCATCGTAAAATTAGTTTAGTGATTTAGAAATTATTTAGAAGGAGCTGCTGCAACGCCGACGGTCTTACGCTTACCCTTACGTGTACGAGCGTTAGTGCGAGTACGCTGACCACGAACAGGAAGTCCGCGGAAGTGGCGGAGTCCGCGATAACATTTTACCGCTTGGAGGCGCTTGAGATTCTGTGCGATGTCGCGACGTAAATCACCTTCGCACTTATATCCCATGCGAACGATGTACTCGACGATTTTATTTAATTGCTCCTCCGAAAGATTCGAAGCGCGCATGGCGGGATCAAAGCCGAGAGCTTCGCAAATTTCTGTGGCGCGGCGTGGGCCGATACCATAGATGTAGCGAAGCGAGTACTCTACTTTTTTGTTGTTGGGTATATCTACTCCGAGGATTCGTGGCATAGGGTCCGGGCTGTTTAGAAGGTGGGAAAGAGGTCGGAACTTGTGGGTTCTTGGGGGATTTGAAAGCAAAAAATTGAGTTAAGGTAATGTTAGTATTTCGGCACCCTTTTCGGTCACCATCACGGTGTGCTCAAAATGGGCAGAAACCTTGCCATCTGAGGTCCTGGCAGTCCATCCATCGGCCCCCATAATGATCTTATGTGAGCCTAAATTAACCATGGGTTCGATTGCTAAACACATACCAGCCAATAACTTAGGTCCAGTACCCGCTTTGCCGAAGTTAGGAATTTGGGGCTCCTCGTGCATTTTTCGGCCTACGCCGTGGCCAACGAAGTCCCGGACGATGCCATACCCCCCTGGGCTGAGGGAGGCCTGGATAGCAGCCGAAATATCTCCTACCCTATTTCCGGGTCGGACGGCGGCGATGCCCGCGTGAAGGGCTTTTTCGGTCTCAACACAGAGAGCCTTAGCTTCGGGGCTAACCTTACCGACGGTGATGGTTCGAGCATTGTCACCGATAAATCCATCGCGGCGAACGACGACGTCTAAAGAAACTAAATCACCGTCGCGAATAATTCTGCTGGATGATCCGATACCGTGAACGACTTCATCGTTAAGAGAAATACAAACGTAGCCAGGATAAGTTAAGCCGCCGACAACATAGCCGTAGCAGGCGCTTTCACAGCCGTGGCGTAACATTAAACCGCGTGCCGCCGAATCTAAACCGGCGGTAGAAATTCCTGGAACAACGAGGCTGACTAAATCCTGCAAAACACGTGCAGCAGCACTGCATGCAGCCCGCATTCTTTTTACTTCATCATCAGACTTCAGATCAATCATTCTGAAAACTTACTTAACAAAAGATTCCCAGTGATTAGCTACCCATGCGGCTACACCGAGAAGGAAAAGTGTGAAACAAATCTTAGGCATCGAACCTAAAGCGGATTCCTCTCCGCCATTACGTAAACCGGGTTGTGGAACAGGCAGACTACCGATGCGGCCTTTCTTTAAGAATCCTTCGTAATTACTTTGCAGAAGGTAAGTTTCGATTTGGCGCATGGTGTCCAACATTACACCCACAGTAATCAGACCACCCGTACCGCCTAAGAAAGTAGCCAGACGCTGAGGGAATCCTAATTGGAAAGTGAAGAGGTCTGGCATCAACGCAATGATCAGAAGGAATAACGAACCAGCGACGGTCAGGCGGGTCATCACGAAATCAAGGAACTGTGCGGTGTGTTCACCAGGACGAACTCCAAGAATATAACCGTTATTCTTTTTCAGATCATCCGCGATTTGCACCGGACGGAACATGATAGAAATCCAGAAGTA
Source organism: Opitutia bacterium (assembly GCA_037129735.1). Lineage (GTDB taxonomy): Bacteria > Verrucomicrobiota > Verrucomicrobiia > Opitutales > UBA953 > UBA953. The sequence continues at coordinate 11,044 of JBAXUJ010000002.1, forward strand.
ACTAAATCCGAAGATTAAGACAGCGTAGGAAATATAATGGAACCATCCGCGGGTTTGGAATACGGCAGCCCAGTCATGAAGAAAACCTAAGGTAGGCGAAAGTGTGCTTAACGGATTAAGCAGCATGGGAGGGAAACTTAAAATCGCTCCGGCAAAAATCACTGGCATCACACCTGCGTAATTTACTTTGAGAGGAAGGTAGTTGGTTTGTGCACCATACATCTTACGTCCAACCATGCGTTGAGCGTATTGAATAGAAATTTTACGAACCGCTTGATTGATTGCCACCATCGCTGCAGTCACGAGAGCGAATAAAATAATCATGCCGACTGCTTTTTCCCATCCGTGTCCACTGGCTTCAGTCGCTCCAATCTTACCACCGAAGGCGACACTCGCGAATGAGGTGATGGCACCTGGAATATCAGCTAAAATACCGATTGTGATTAGAACGGATGTACCATTACCAATGCCGCGTTGAGTGATTTGTTCACCCAGCCAAAGCATCACAATTGAACCTGCAGTTAAGAGACAAATACCGAGACAAACGAAAAGCGTTTTGCTTTCCATCACGACGATAGTGCCCGTGAAGTTTCCGAGTCCTAAAGCTTGTCCGACTTTTCCAGGATTACAAAAAGCACCGAGCAACAAGGCTGATTGAACGACAGCGATGATGATAGTGAGGTAGCGTGAGTACTGCGCAATTTTTTGGCGACCTACATCACCCTCTTGTTGTAAACGGGCAATCGATGGAACCACGGCCGACATCAGCTGCATGATAATCGATGCGCTGATGTAAGGCATGATGCCCAAAGAGAAAATGGCTCCTTTGAGTAACGCACCACCCGTGAACATATTATACATCGCCACCACTCCGCCCGATGCTTGATCGGCCATGGAATGGTAGTAATCTAAAATATCTTTAGGATCGATTCCCGGTAAGGGAATGTTCGCACCAATTCGAGCAACGAAAATAAGGGCTACCGTCGCAATGAGACGGGCCCTTAGTTCAGGTATCCTCCAGCAATTGGCGAAGGCCGAAAACATCGCGGAGGGTTGGATGATTATTCAGCTGCGGCAACCGCGAGCTCCACAACCTTACCACCAGCAGCTTCAATTTTCTTTTTAGCGGAGTCAGAGAAGCGGTGAGCGGAAACGGTGACAGCACGAGTAATTTCGCCAGTGCCTAAAATTTTAAGCAACTCAACGTTCTTACGGATGATGCGTTCAGCTTTAAGCGAAGCGAGATCAACGGTCTTGCCCTTCAAGTCTTCGATGTCGCGTAAGTTAATGACAGCGTAATCGATGCGGTTAACATTTTTGAAACCACGGTGAGGTAAACGACGGTAGAGAGGCATTTGACCGCCTTCAAAACCTGGACGGTGACCGCCGCCTGAACGCGCTTTCATACCTTTGTGTCCGCGACCGGAAGTTTTACCGTGACCGGTACCGCGACCACGACCAAGTATTTTATGGCGGTGGGTAGAACCTTTGATTTCTGGGAGAGAGTGAAGTTTCATAAGTATAATTTCAGCTTAGCTGCGAAGAGTTTTGATTTGTTCCAGAGTGCGGAGTTGAGAAAGACCATCGAGGGTAGCTTTAACAATCGCTTGAGGATTATTGGATCCCATCGATTTCGAGAGAACGTCTTTTAATCCGACTACTTCAAGAACAGCGCGAACACCACCACCAGCGATTAAGCCAGTACCAGGAGCGGCTGGACGAAGCATCACGACGCCACCGTCAGCACGACCAATCACTTCATGAGGAATGGTGTTGTTACGGAGATTGAAGCTAGCGAGTGCACGGTGAGCGCGATCAGTACCTTTGCGGATAGCATCAGGAACTTCTTTCGCTTTGCCGTAACCTACGCCGACGCGACCTTTGCCATCACCGGCAACTACGAGGGCCGCGAAATTAAAACGACGTCCACCTTTAACCACTTTTGAACAGCGGTTAACGTGTACGACTTTGTCATTGAATTCAGAAGCTGGAGCTTCGTTGCGATTATCGCGACGAGGTGGGCGACCTTGACCACCGCCTTGGCCACCTTGGCCACGACGATTTCCTTGTCCTGGACCACGACGATCTCCGCCTTGATTTGAAGGGGCGGGCGCAGGGGCAGCCGCTGCATTATTTGTTTCTTCGCTCATGTAATTTTAGAAAATAAGTCCGGCAGAACGCGCGGCGTCAGCAAATGATTTAACAGCTCCGTGGTAGCGACGACCTGCGCGGTCGAAGACGACAGTAGTGAGTCCGGCAGCTTTCGCTTTTTCGCCGAAGGCAGCACCGAAAGCAGCAGCACCAGCCACTGAAGGACGGATTTTTTTGCCGCGTAAATCTTTGGAGGTAGTGGAAGTAGCAACGAGAGTTACACCACGATCATCGTCAATCGCTTGAGCGTAGAGATGGAGGTGGGTTAACTTTAAAGCTACGCGTGGACGGGTGGAGGTACCACGAACAGCTTTACGAATGCGCCAGCGGCGCTTCTGCATGAGTAAATTCTTTTTGGAAAGTTTCATAAATAAAAACGTTAAAGAAATTAAGCAGTCTTCTTACCTTCCTTACGACGAACGTATTCGCCTTCAACGCGAACACCTTTGCCTTTGTAAGGTTCAACAGGTTTGTAGAGTTTGATGGAAGCAGCGACTTGACCCACCATGTGGCGATCAGGACCGCTGATGACGAGCTTGGTGCCGTCGGTGACCACGACGCTAACGCCCGCAGGAACGGTGTAACGAATCGGGTGAGAATAGCCTAAAGCTAAATCTAAAACATTACCTTTGAGCAGGGCTTTGAAACCAACGCCTTCGATGAGTAAAGTTTTGGAGTAACCTTTTTCAACGCCTTCAACCATATTACGGATGATAGCGCGAGTGGTTCCGAAGAGAGCACCTGCTTCTTTTTTCTCACTCAGATCAGCGACTTGGACGACAGACTTGTCGACCGTGACTCCGATTTGAGATGGGAATTTGTGTGTGAGTTTCCCTTTAGGACCTTCAACAGAAACGGTTTGTCCAGACACCGCTACTTTTACGTTAGCGGGGAAAGTGACGGGTTGTTTACCAATGCGTGACATAGATTTAAGTATTGAGGGTTTAGGGTTACCAGACTTTGGCGAGGAGTTCACCGCCAACTTTTTGGCGACGAGCTTCAGCGTCAGTCATGACGCCGCGTGAGGTGGTGAGAATAGAAACTCCCATGCCACCGATAACCTTAGGCACAGAAGAGTATCCAGCGTAAACGCGACGACCAGGAGTGGATACGCGTTCGATGCTGGTGATGGCAGGTACGCCAGAGACATACTTGAGAGTTAATTCCAGAGCAGGTTTTTCATCGCGCTCAACCTTGCGGAATTGAGCGATGTAACCGGACTCGGTAAGGATGCGAGCAACACCTTCGCGGAGGCGTGACCATTGGATCACGACCGTAGGACGTTCGGCCTTAGAGGCGTTGCGGATGGAGGTAAGAAAATCTCCGATGGTATCGTTGGATGCAGACATGTTCGTAGTTTTCGTGGTTTACCAGGATGCTTTTGTTACACCGGGAATTTGACCGCCGAGGGCCAATTCACGGAAGGTGATACGGGAAAGACCGAACTTGCGAATGTACGCACGTGGACGGCCAGAAATAGAACAGCGATTCTTGTGACGAACGCGGGAGGAGTTGCGAGGCAACTGGGTCAACTTGCGTTGAGCTGCGTAAAACTCTTCTTCGGTAGTCTTAGGATTCGCGAGAATCTTTTTAAGCTCAGCACGTTTAGCTGCATATTTTGCAACTAAGCGTTCGCGCTTAAGGGAGCGTTGAATGACGGACTCTTTTGCCATACTAGTATTTTTTTATTATAAAGGTTAGGCCTTCGCGGCGGTAGCGGCTGCTTCGGTGGCAGCGGAGGAACGACGGAATGGCATGCCGAGCATGCGCAAGAGTTCACGGCCTTCGTCATCGGTCGTAGCCGAAGTCACGATGACGACGTCCATACCAATGTTAGCGCGTTGGGATCCATCAGCCTGGGTTTCAGGGAAGATGGTGTGGTCGGTGATACCGAGAGAATAGTTACCACGACCGTCGAGACGATTGGAGGTACCACGGAAGTCGCGAATCATCGGAAGAGCTACCGCCGTTAAACGGAGGTAGAATTCCCACATGCGAGGTCCACGTAAGGTGACCATACAACCGAGAGGCATGCCTTGACGAACTTTGAAGTTCGCAACGCTCTTGCTCGCGCGGGTGATGACAGGCTTTTGGCCTGAAAGTTTTGTTATCTCTTTAACGACTTCAGCCATGTGGCCTTTGTCAGCTTCAGCTTTGAAAGCAGAGTTAAGAACGATCTTCGTCAAGTTAGGTACTTGGTGAACGTTCTTGTAGCCGCGAGCTTTGAGGAGCTCAGGAACGACCTTCTCGAGATAAACCTTTTTTAGATAGGGCTTGGACATTTGAGTGAAAATTTCTCGGGTGGTTTCGTGATATTATTTAGCAGCTTTCGCTTTTTTAGCGGCAGGCTTTTTGCTTTGGCGAGCTTCCCAGAGTGAAGCCAGCATAACGTTGGAGCGATGAATGGACGCTTCCTTCTCAGTGATACCACCGGTACCATCTTGGGCACGCTTGAGGTGGCGCTTAACTAAGTTAAGACCCTTCACAGTGACGCGCTCATCGGCACGATCGTAAGTAAGAATTTCGCCGCGTTTGCCTTTTTCGGCACCAGCGATGATGACAACTTCGTCACCCTTTTTAATATCAGTCTTGGACATGGTAATTAGAGAACCTCAGGAGCGAGGGAAATGATCTTCATGAAGTTTTTGCCGCGGAGTTCGCGCGCAACAGGCCCGAAGATACGGGTACCTTTAGGATTACCATTGTCGTCGAGAATCACGACGGCATTGGAATCAAAACGTAAGTAGCTTCCATCGTTACGACGAATCGGAGCGACGGTGCGCACGATCACGGCGCGAACCACACTACCCTTTTTGCATTGAGCATCAGGGGTGGAGTCTTTGACGGAACAGATAATCACATCACCAATGCCGGCGGTGTCAGTGATTTGGCCGAGACGGCGAATCATCTGCACTTGGCGGGCACCTGTGTTGTCGGCTACATCGAGCCTGGAAAGCATTTGAAGCATGTTAAAAAAGTATTGGAGGATTATTCGGCTGATTGGATAGCGACTTTCGCAGCTTCGACGATGCGAACGATGCGCCAGCGCTTTAATTTGGAAAGAGGACGTGTTTCCATGATTTCAACTTTGTCGCCAACCTTGCACTCATTCTTTTCATCATGAGCGTGTAAAACGGTACGACGTTTTACTTCTTTGCCGTAGACAGGGTGAAGAACGGTAAATTGACAATTTACTTTCACGGACTTGTCGCCCGAACGGGTAGCAACAAAACCGATGAGGTTTTTACGAGTGGATCGTGACTCAGACATTGGATTTAAAATTATTTAGTGGTGGTTTTAGAATTCAGGAGCGTGAGACAACGTGCGATGTCAGCACGGAGCACACGGAAACGAGCAGAGTTTTCGACTGCGCCGGTTGCCTTACGGAGGCGGAGTTGGAGAAGTTCTTCACGTGCTTCACGGACGCGCTTCTGTAACTCGGTAGGAGCCAGACCACGTAATGCCGAAGCGGCGGAGGGTTTATCTTTCTGATAGGTACGCATCGAGAAAATGAATTAGGTTTTTAGTTTTTAAGTTTAGTATTTTTCGAGTTCTTCACGGGCCAAGAAGCGGCAACGGACTTGAAGTTTAGTATCCGCTAAACGCATCGCTTCACGCGCTACGGTAATCGGTACGCCACCGACTTCGAAAAGCATGGTGCCAGGTTTGATCACAGCAACGTAGTACTCAACGCTACCTTTTCCGGAGCCCATTCGAACTTCGGCAGGTTTACGAGTGACGGGAGTGTGAGGGAAAATACGCATCCACATTTTGCCCTTACGCTTAAGGGCGCGGGAAATTGCAATACGAGCAGCCTCAATTTGATTAGCTGGAATGCGAGCACGAGCGAGCGACTGGATACCGAAGTCACCAAAGGCGAGCGTGTTACATGCGGTAGCATTACCACGAATTTTTCCTTTGCGGTGTTTGCGCCACTTAGTGCGAGCTGGTTGTAAATTTGCCATGTTATGAAAAAGTTAGAGTTGGGTTAGGAGAATTAAAACTCGGAGTCCTTAGCACAAATCCAGCACTTGATGCCGAGTTTGCCGTAAACGGTGCGGGCTTCCGCAAATCCGTAGTCGATATTTTCGCGAAGGGTATGGAGAGGAACGCGACCGACACGGGCGGATTCCACACGGGCGATTTCAGCACCACCCAAACGACCACCGAGACGTAAACGAATGCCATCCGCACCATTTTGCATGGTTGATTGAATAGCTTTCTTCATCGCACGACGGAAAGAAATACGACGCTCTAATTGTAAGGCTACGTTTTCAGCAACCAATTGAGCAACGAGATCAGGGCGTTTAACTTCGTTCACTTCGAGAATGACATCCTCAAGCTTTGCCTTACCGGCAACTTTTTGGATTTCTTCACGGAGCTTCTTAAGTTCATCGCCCTTACGGCCGATAACAACACCAGGACGAGCAGTCCAAATGCGTACGCGCACTTTAGGACCTGCACGTTCGATAAAAATGCGAGGGACAGCCGCTTGGCGGAGCTTCTCTTTGAGGAACTCGCGGATGCGGTAATCTTCAAGAATGAAGGAAGGGAAATCGCGCTTGGTGGCAAACCAGCGAGATTCCCAGTTACGACGAACGGCTAAACGGAAGCCGATTGGATTTACTTTCTGTCCCATTGTAGTCTTTTAAGTTGGTTTATTTAGTGGATGAACCGAGAGCGATACGGATATGGCTCATCGATTTATGAATAGGGTGAGCGGAACCACGAGCAGCAGGCATTGAGCGCTTGAGCACGGGACCTTGATTGACGGTGGCCGAAACCACGACGAGATCATTCGTTGATAAATTGTGATTGTTCTCTGCGTTGGCGATGGCGCTAGCCAAAGTCTTCGCGAGTAAGCGCGCAGATTTACGAGGGATGAAGCGGAGCAGCTGGATAGCTTCTTCAGCAGGCAGACCTTGAATTTGACGTGCAACTTCGCGCACCTTTTGAGGTGACATACGAGCGAAACGAGTAGAGGCGTGAACTTCCATGACGTGATAAAGTGTTTAGAGAATTAGATGCGTGGGTTAGGACGAAGGGTGATCGTGTCGCCCGACGTTATTTGCGTTGAAGATTCGAGTGAAAGAATAAGGGCGATGGCGCGTTGTTCGGTCGCTTCTGCTACAATCACTGAACCAAAGGCGCGGCCTTCGTGAGTGACTGTGCAAACGGCACCAGGACGCAGACCACAATTATAACCGCCGGACACGACGACTAAGTCAGTGTTATTTCCAGCGATCACTTGGGCTACCTTGGCTCGACCTTCAGCTTCAGCTGAACCCAATGCACGACCATTCGCTGCGACGGTAAGAACCGTAGCAACAAAGAGAGCGATGATTGAGTGGCTGAAACGCATAAAGATTACTGGGCTTCCTTACGTGAAGGTTGAGTGTGTTGACGGAAGGTACGCGTTGGAGCGAACTCACCGAGTTTGTGTCCGACCATATTTTCTGTGATGTACACAGCAATGAAGGCCTTACCGTTATGGACCTCGAGATTGAGGCCTACGAATTCAGGAGTAACCGTCGAACGACGTGACCAAGTTTTGATGGGCTTACGGTTGCTGGTCTTTTGGGCAGCAGCGATCTTGTCCACTAAATGTGGGTCAACGAAGAATCCTTTTTTACGAGAGCGTGACATGGTAAATTATGCTTGTTTCACTTTGCGACCGTTACGGCGCACGATGATTTGGTTGTTAGAGCTCTTGGCTTTAGTACGTGTTGGGAAGCCCTTAGCGAGCTGACCCCAAGGTGACTTAAGGTGTTGGCGACCGCCTCCACCTTTAGATTTACCACCGCCACCACCGTTAGGGTGATCGACTGGATTCATTGCCATACCACGAACACGTGGACGACGACCCTTCCAGCGACTGCGGCCGGCTTTACCGAGGCTTGCGTTTTGGTGTTCAAGATTTCCAACGATACCAACGGTCGCACGACAGTCGGCATTGATGTAACGTTGTTCGCCAGAAGGCATGCGTAAAATTGCGCGGTCTAATTCGATACCCATCAACTGTGCAAAACCACCAGCGGAGCGGGCGATTTGGGCACCACGACCAGGCTCGAGTTCGATACAGTGAATGAAAGTTGCAGGAGCAATTAAACGTAAAGGCAACGAGAGACCAGGAGTGAGCTGCTCTTGTGGCTTGTTCGTGCTAACTACGGTGTCCCCTTCTTTTAGACCATCCGGTGCTAAAATGTAGGTGTGGGTTTTGTCAGCGTACTCGAGTAAAGCGAGGTGAGCTGTACGATTTGGATCGTACTCAATACGTAAGACAGTCGCTGGTTGTTCTAAAACATCGCGACGGAAATCGATTGTACGATAAAGTTTTTTGTGACCTCCGCCACGACGACGTGAAGTGATACGGCCGTAGCAATTACGACCACGGGCACGGTGATTGCTTTCGGTAAGCTGACGCTCCGGACGACCTTTGTGGAGGTTGTCGGTCTTTACGCGAACCAAGAAACGTTGGCCGGGAGTAATAGGACGTGAAGAAATGATAGACATGGGAGGCGGCTAATTAAGCGAGTGAGATGACGTCACCTTTTTTAAGGGTAACAATGGCACGACGAGAAGGAGTCTCGGTGTAGATGGAACCTCCACCTAAACGACTGCGACGAACTTTTCCTTTACGGATAAGAATGTTCACTTTGATGACAGTCACTTTGAAGTTCGCTTCGATGGCACTCTTCACTTGTACACGGTCGGCACCAGGAAGAATTTCGAAAACGTACTTATTAGCTTCGGCGAGGCCGGAAGCTTTTTCAGTGAGAATAGGGCGACTGATGATGTCGGAAGCAGGCTTCATAGTTTTTAGTTTTTGGTGCGTTCGAGCACTTTGGTTAAACCTTCGAGGGTGATCAGAACACGAGGTGTTTTGACTAAATCGAAAGCATTGAGATTAGAAGAGTTTGAGAAGATCGCGCGGCTAACGTTGCGGCTCGCTTTAAGAACCGGCTCGGTCCAGCTGCTGTCGATCACGAGAAGACGTTTTCCTTCTGGGCTAACATTCTTGAGAAGTTTAGCGAAGAGAGCGGTCTTAGGTTTAGCTAATTCGAAGCGCTCGATGACGGCGAGGCCACCATCGGAAGCGAGATCGAAGAGTGCACGTTGGAGTGCAATTTTCTTAGCTTGAACGGTGATCGTCTTGGACCAGTCGCGAGGACGTGGGCCGAATACGATACCACCTTTGTAAAGTTGAGGAGCGCGCTTGTCGCCGTGACGAGATCCGCCCGAACCTTTTTGTGGGAGCATCTTCACACCAGAACCAGCGACTTCGCCGTAGTCCTTGGTCTTGGATGTACCTTGACGTTTGTTCGCTTGGTAAGAAACGACAACCTGCTTCAAGAGTGCGACGCCTTTGTCGCCTTCGAAGGAAGGAATATCGAATTCTTTCTCAGTGAAAGATGAACCGTCGGATTTATAAACTTTGAGCTTCATATCAGCAAATAGTGGTTAGAGTTTTACTTGGATTTTTTGGCAGGACGGACGAGCACGAGCTCACCATTTGCACCAGGGAAACTTCCCTTGATAAGGAGGAGATTCTTCTCGGCGAGCACTTGCACGACGCGAAGGTTTTGCACAGTGCGACGCACTGAGCCCATGTGACCAGGCATACGCTTTCCTTTGAAAACGTGACCAGGAGTTTGACGCATACCGATCGAACCAATTCGGCGGTGCATCATGTGACCGTGCGAATCAGGCTGACCCGACATGTCGTGGCGCTTCATAACGCCTTGGAAACCACGGCCCTTAACGGTGCCGATGACGTCGACCATCTGACCGGCGGCAAATTTTTCGACGGTGAAGATATCACCGACTTTAACTTCCGCCGCAGCAGCGAGACGAATTTCCTGTAAATGATTGTGAGCGCTGACGCCGGCCTTTTTCAAGTGGCCGATTTCACCCGCAGAGAGACGACTCTCTTTGTTTGGACCGAAACCGATTTGAACGGCATGGTAGCCATCAGTTTCGACGGTCTTGACCTGGGTTACAGGACAAGGACCAGCTTGGACGACCGTAACAGGGACGAGGTTATTCTCCGCGTCATAGACCTGGGTCATTCCGATTTTTTTACCGAGTAGTTGGTGTTTCATTTTCTAAGAGGCAGGTGACTTCGTGAGAAGTCGTTGGGTCAGTGATGACCTGCTTTAGGCTTTGGATGTCCTTACGGAATCTTTGGTCCTGTTGGCCTGCGTTTGAGGGTTGAGGTTAAAGGTTAAGGGTTAAGCGATGATATTGATATTCACGCCGGATGGCATGTTGAGCTTGCGCAACTCATCAACAGTTTGGGAATTGGGTTCGATAATTTCGATGAGGCGCTTGTGCGTACGAATTTCGAATTGATCCATGGATTTTTTATCAACGTGAGGTGAACGATTCACAGTGAGACGTTCAATCGCGGTGGGTAAAGGGATAGGACCCGAAACACGGGCACCAGTGCGCTTAGCAGTGTCGACAATCTCAGTGGCGGATTGGTCCACCATGCGGTAATCGAAACCTTTAAGTTTAATACGAATTTTCATTATGCTAGCCATCGAGAAGAATTATGAGGGGTTGGAAATTAGGTTCGAGCAGGAGCACGAGAAGAGGTCTCGACTACTTGCTTTAGAATTGCGGCAGGAACTTGAGCGAAGTTGCTTGGTTCCATGGTGTAAGAGGCACGACCTTTGGAAAGTGAACGTACGTCGGTGGCGTAACCAAACATTTCAGCGAGAGGAACAAGACAGTTAATATTGCATAAACCGTTCTTCGTTTCCATGCCTTGGATTTGTCCGCGACGACGATTTAAGTCACCCATGATATCACCTTGATATTCTTCAGGGGTCACGACTTCGACTTTCATGATCGGCTCGAGTAAAATAGGTTTTGCATCTTTCATCGCTTCCTTGAACGCGAAGATACCAGCCATCTTGAAGGCCATTTCGTTGGAGTCGACTTCGTGGAAAGATCCAAAAACGATGCGTGCTTTGAAATCGATTACTGGGTAACCAGCAACGGTTCCATTATTCGCAGCTTCGTTGATACCTTCGATCGTTGGCTTGATGTATTCTTTTGGAATTACACCACCGACGATTTCGTTAACCACTTCTTGGCCCTTGCCCACGTTGGGTTCGAGTTTGATTTCGGCGTGACCGTACTGACCACGACCACCGGACTGACGAATAAATTTACCTACGCCTTCAGAATTGAGCGTAATGGTTTCGCGATAAGAAATCTGTGGCTTGCCTGATTTAGCTTCGACTTTGAATTCGCGCTTCAAGCGATCGACGATGATTTCTAAGTGTAACTCACCCATTCCTGAAATGAGGGTCTGACCGGTTTCAGGATTTGAGGAAACTTTGAAAGTAGGATCTTCTTTAGCTAAGCGCTGTAAACCAATGGAGAGACGCTCTTGGTCACCCTTGGAATTTGGCTCGATGGACATCGAGATAACAGGATCTGCGAAAGTAGGTGGCTCGAGAACTAAATCGTCTTCGAGGGTGAGTGTATCACCAGTGATTACATCTTTTGGTCCGATAATCGCACAAATGTCGCCAGAGTAAGCGACGTCGATTTCTTCGCGATCCATCGCACGTAATAACACAATGCGCGAGATACGCTCATTCGAACGAGTGCGAGGATTATAAAGATTATCACCCTTCTTCAATTGTCCGCGGTAAACACGGAAGAAAACTAACTGGCCCACAAACGGGTCAGCCCAAAGTTTGAAACAGAGACCGGTAACTTTCTGACTGTCGTCAGCGTTAATTTTGATCTCGGTGTCGCCGTCGTCAGTAAATGCACGCTGGCCGCCCATATCGATAGGGGAAGGCAAGAAGTCGACAACGCAGTCGAGCAACATTTGCACACCTTTATTTTTGAAAGCAGAACCAGGAATCACTCCGATGAAGTTCATCGAGAGGGTGGCTTTACGAATACCAGCACGCATTTCTTCCACGCTGATGTCTTGGCCTTCTAAATATTTACCGGCTAAAACGTCATCAAAGTCAGCTAAAGCTTCTAATAAAGCATCGCGCCATTTCTTGGCTTCCGCTTTTTGTTTTTCAGGAATTTCGATGGTGTCGAACTTCATGCCGCGAGGATCGGTCTCGTCGTACATGTAGGCCACGTTCTTAATCAAATCGATCATGCCCTTAAATTCTTCGCCTTGGCCGATTGGAATAAAGAGAGGGTGTGCGTTACCTTTTAATTTTTGGCGGATATCATCCACCGCACCAAAGAAATCGGCACCCGTACGGTCCATCTTGTTGACGAAAGCAACGCGAGGAACGGAGTACTTGTTCATCTGACGCCAAACGGTTTCGGACTGAGGCTGAACACCAGCCACCGCACAGAACACGGCAACAGCGCCGTCTAAAACACGGAGAGAACGCTCCACTTCAGCAGTAAAGTCAACGTGACCAGGAGTATCGATGATGTTGATACGGTGATCGATGTTAGCGAAAGGACCTTCTTTCGTTTTCCAACCAGCAGAAATTGCAGCAGCGGTGATAGTGATACCACGCTCACGCTCTTGTTCCATCCAGTCAGTCGTCGCAGTACCATCATGAACCTCACCCATCTTGTGCACAACGCCGGTGTAGAAAAGAATACGCTCAGTGGTCGTAGTTTTTCCTGCGTCGATGTGAGCAGCAATACCGATGTTACGCGTATGTTCTAAAGGGAACTTACGGTTCGGAGAGTTGAGTTTGGAAAGAGTGGTGGACATGGGTCGTAACTGGGAGTTCGGCCTAGAAAGTTATATTTCGAGAAAAGTTTACCAGCGGAGGTGAGCGAAGGCGCGATTAGCTTGAGCCATCTTGTGAGTTTCTTCGCGCTTCTTAACGACGTTACCGGTGTTGTTGTAAGCATCGACGATTTCAGCAGCGAGTGCTTCAGGCATCGAAGTACCTTTACGACCTGCAGCGGATTGAACGACCCAGCGAAGGGCGATGCTGTTTTGGCGTTCGTGGCTAACTTCGACCGGAACTTGATAAGTAGCACCACCGACGCGGCGGCTTTTTACTTCGAGCTTCGGACGGCAATTTTCAAGGGCGCCCAAGAGTAATTCAACTGGGTTACCTTTAACTAATTTCTCAGAAACTTTTTCAATCGCGCCATAAACAATATTTTGAGCGATCGATTTCTTACCAGACTTCATCACGATGTTGATGAGTTGGCTAACCAAAGCGCTGCCGTAGCGAGCGTCTGGAAGGTGAGTGCGTTTAACTGCTTTACGACGACGTGACATGAGTAAGTGAGATTCTAAAGTTTATGAATTAGGCTTTCTTTTCCTTAGGACGCTTAACGCCATATTTGGAACGTGAGCGACGACGCTTCTCAACTCCCGAACAATCGAGAGGTCCGCGTACAATGTGATAACGAACACCAGGAAGATCTTTCACACGACCACCGCGTACTAATACAACGGAGTGCTCTTGGAGTTTATGACCTTCATCAGGAATGTAAGTGATGACTTCTTGTCCATTCGTCAGACGTACCTTCGCGACTTTGCGTTGCGCCGAATTTGGTTTCTTCGGAGTACGGATCATCACCTGCACACAAACACCACGACGGAAGGGTGAGTTGTTCAAGGCGGGTGACTTGGACTTAGCCTTCGGTTGGAGGCGAGGTTTACGGACGAGCTGGTTGATGGTAGGCATGGACCTAGGAAATTAGGGAAAAGAGGGTTGAGGCATAGAACTCCAACACCCCCGTGCAAGCGGAAAGTGCTACGATTTTAAGATTTCTTCACTTGGGGCCAATTTTGGGGCGTTGAAGGCGATTTTTTAGAGAGACAAATCCGCAACGATTGGCAAGGATGACACCCCCAGCATGTTTCGCCCCCTCGCCACTCTTGTAATAGCTATTTTAACCCTATGTTCACAGGGTTTTGCCGCTAACTCCGAACCTGAAAAACAGGCGCCTAGCAGCGCCCCGACACCCCCCTCGTCCACCCCTGCTGCCGCCGGAAAAACCGATAAAACAGCCAAAAACAGCTCCAAGGAGCAAACCGACGCAGAATTGATCCTCCTCTCCGGCCTGCCCCTCACCAAAGGGGTCGATGCCACTCAATCTTACGTCCGTATCGCTATTATTAAGTCGGACTTAATAGAAGATTCGACCCTTAAACAATGGGTCAGACTCGCTTTATCAAAAATCTCGGATCACCCAGAAAGCGCCGCCGCCATCCGCGAAGAACACCTTATTAGAGTAGGCGACTACTACCTGAACCAGGCCCTCGAAGCCCAAAAATTAAATAAGATACCCGAGGCCTATAAAATCGCCCAAATTGCCGTGCGTATTAGCCCAGGCAATACTAAGGCTAAGTTATTATTAGCCAACATTTTACATAATGATTACGGTCGGACAGACGACGCAGTTCAGACCCTCCGTCGCGGACTGGATTACCTCAATATTACCGACACCCTGGGTAGGGATTACTTAGACCGCTACTTCCAACTTCTTCAATTACTGGAGCGCGACGACGAGGTCATCGAGCAAAGCCTCCTCATGCTGAAAAACGGAAAAGATCTTCCGCAGTCCACTCGCCAAACAATTTCTCTGGCCGCCGCCACCTCACTTTACTGGGTCGGTCGCTACGCTGAGTCAGTTAATATTATAAATGTAAATGCACTCGATGAAGATGCGCGGGGATTACTTTTAAAAGCACGGGCGCTTTTCGACGGCGGCAAAACTACCGAGGCCATCAGTTACCTGGAATCCAAAACCTCTCAATTTTCCGGCAACGCCAAAGACGCAATCTACGCACAGCTCGCACGCTTTCATTTATTAATGGGGAAACCAAAAATTGCACTCACCGTTACTAACGAGCGTATTGGCTTAGATGAAAAGGCGCCCTTCCCTCACTTACAAAAATTATTAATTCTCGACCGACTCGGACTGAAAGATGACTACGACAAAGAACTCCAACTCATTGCCGAAAGATTTTCTGGAAATTCTGCAGCCATGCTCGCTCTGGCTAATTTCGCTGCAGAACGTGGCTATGAAGGACTGACTTCAACTTTAACTAACGTGGCTACAAATCGTAGCTTTGAACGTGCCACTTTCGTAGCACTTCATCTTGAGTCTTTAATTAACGGCGGTCACCCCGACGAAGCGATTGCTCAATATAAACAGGTTAATTCAGCCGAAAAAGGTTTCTTCACCTCTAACCAATCGATCATCCAGGCCCTCCTCGGCGTCGCCTATCATGCCCGTCCGAAAAAAGATGATATCGCAGCGAAGAGTGATCGAAACATCGGCGATCGTTATCTCACTGAATTTCTTAAAACACCAAACCTGAGTCCCGAAGCTTATCGCTCAGTGGGTCGACAATTAAAAGCAGCACGCGCGAGTGATGCCGCTGTTCGCGTTTTAGAAATCGGTGTAAAGTTGTATCCGAAATATTCTCAACTGAAAGCCGACTATATCGGCGCACGTATTCTGGCTGGTACCGTGGATGCCTACGGAACTAGGAAATCGGTAGCCGATGAATTGGAAGAGTTATTAAAAATGCGTCGACCCTCCCCGCTCATTTGGCACGAAGCACTTTCGTGGTTACGTTCCGAAGCAAAGCTTTCTAAAGAACAGGCCGACCGTCTCGAAAAATCCATCGCTCCGTTGTCCCGTCCGGATTTAGATATGAAGGCCCTCTCCGGACGCTAGAGCATGCCCAACCTTCAAGAAAAACGCGCGGCTCTCATTGCCGAACTGGAACCGTTCGCCGATCACCACGAGCGATTTCAGTACGTCATCGACCGCGCTAAATCAGCACCCAACCTTCCTGCCGACCTGAAACTCGATGTCTTCCTGATTGAAGGATGTACCTCCAATCTTTGGCTCATCCCCACCGTTAAAAACGGCCAATGTCATTTTCAGTGCGACGCCGACTCCCTAATCACCAAAGGCATAGCCTCACTGGTTTGTGAGTTCTACGAAGGTGCTTCCGTGGCCGAGGTGGCACAAACGGATGCCGACTTCTTAGCTGAAGTGGGCATCACCCAGCATCTTTCTCCGAATCGTCGCAACGGATTATCAAATTTAGTTTCTAAAATTCGTAATTTTGCCAAAGCCGCATTATCTAGTTCATAATCACTATGAAGGATTCACCGGCCTCGCCTCCTAATCCATTTTTGAAATGGCTCTGCTTAATCGCACTCGGATGGGCGGTACTCGTTCTTCAAGCCGGTGGATTCACGACCAGCATCCAAGCAGGTATGGCTTTTCTCGATTGGCCGCTTTCCAACGGATCACTCAATCCACCTGGCTGGCTCACAGAAATTGATAAATTCGCTGAACACTCCCACCGCTTAGCAGCCACGGGGTTAGGCTTATTCTGTATCGCGATTGCTTGGACACATTATCGCTGGGAAAAGCGACCTCTCATACGCAAAGCAGCCTATCTGCTTTTAGGATTAATTCTTCTTCAAGGTTTGTTGGGCGGACTACGTGTGATGCTCGATAAATTAAATATCGGTGGAAGCGAAAATTTTAAGGCGGTTAGTTTTGCCATCGGTCATGCGGTGAATGCGCAACTCACGATTGCCGTCTTAGCCATCGTCGCCATGAGCCACACCAAGCTTTGGCAAACTAATCCTAATCCATCTTCTCGTTTTGAAATCATTAGCGGAAGAATGAGTTTAGTTTTTTTACTGAGCGTCATACTAATGGGTGCGGTGATGCGCCAAAATCATTTCACCCTTTGGGCAACTCAACCTAATGCCTACGAACTTTTTATTCCCAACGGCACTGGACTTCCCCAAGTCATTAATATTTTGCACCGCAGTGGGGCACTCGTCGCTGGCATTTTCGTCATTGTTTTTGCGTTGTCCGGTCAACGCTCCGCTTACCGTTGGATTCCACTCTTGGTTCTTTTAACCCTGCAAATCACTCTCGGGATTCTAAGCATACAATTGCCTTTAAATCCGCACGTTCGAACGGTTCACCTTGTAATTGGCGCGGCCTTATTCTCCACTCTGTGTGCCCAGGTGGCTCTCACCCATCGCCGGAATTAACTTTAACCTTTAATTAAAATCGTCACCACCAACGTATGAGCTCCAAAGCTGGATCAATACCCGCCGCCTACTGGGAGCTAACTAAACCGCGTTTATCTTTTCTTTCGGTACTGACCGCACTCACTGGATATTTCTGTAGCAACCCTCATCCACAAGACGGAGTTGACCCCAAGGCATTGGTATCACTGGCACTCGGTACCGCGTTCGCCGCAGGTGGATGTGGTGCGTTGAACATGTGGATGGAGCGCCAAGCGGATAGTCAAATGGATCGCACTAAGTTCCGTCCGTTGCCCAGCGGATTAATTAAACCACTCCATGCACTTATCTTCGGAACTTTTTTAAGCACGATGGGCGTGGCGTTAGTTTGGAATGGCGCAAACACCTTGGCCGGACTTCTCACTCTGGCTACTATTGTCTCTTACTTACTTTTTTATACACCACTCAAAACGAAAACAACTTGGTGCACTCTCGTAGGTTCGCTTCCAGGAGCGATTCCACCCATCATCGGCACAGCTACCAAATTAGGTGCAATCGACACCATGGGCTGGTTGCTCTTTGCCCTGCTCTTCTTTTGGCAAGTTCCTCACTTCATGTCACTCGCAGTCATGTGTCGTCATGATTACGAACGCGGAGGATTCAAAATCGCAACCGTGGCCGATCCATCGGGTCGTACCGCTGCGCTTTGGTCGATTTCATTCATGATTCCGCTGATGTTCGTCGTCAGTGCCATCGCCCAACTATTTTTTATCACTGACCCGTCAAGAGGTTGGATGAGCCCATTTGTTTGGGTGTCACTCATCGCAAGTATCCTATTTTTCAAACTGAGTTTAGACTTCATGTTGCCGCACCGCCGCAACGAAGTCGCCAAACCATTCTTCCTGGCTTCTATTCTTTATCTGCCGGTAATCCTACTTACACTGACTCTCAATCGACTGTTCTAGTTATGAATTCGCAGGAAGTAAAAACTCGTCTGCGCCAAGAGTTAAAAGATTTACGCGAGGCCCTGAGTCCAGCCGAACGCGAAGCTGCGGCAATTACCACACAAGCAAGTGTACTCAATCTAGCCGAATGGAAAAAGGCAAAGGTCGTTTGCCTCTACGCGTCATTTAAAGGCGAACTTCCCACGACCCAACTTTTACATAAAGTTTTAAGTTCAGAAAAGAGATGTGTTTTGCCTAAAGTAAATTCCGAAGGGCAGCCTGAACTTTATGAGATTAAAAGTTTTCAAGATTTAGAACTCTCATCTTTAGAAATTCTTGAGCCGAAAATAAACTGCGCACGCATCAACCCAGCTCTCATCGATTTCTTTCTCGTACCCGGTATAGGTTTTGATCGCCAAGGAAATCGTCTCGGACACGGCGCAGGTTTTTACGATCGGCTATTGGCTCTGGCTAGCCCAACAAGCTTTCTTCTCGGCTATGGTTATGATTTTCAGGTGATTAATGCTATTCCTCACGAAGCACACGATATTGTGATGCATGCGATAACTACGCCCTCTCAAATAATTTATATAAAACCTGCGTAGTCGGTTTGCTAAAAATGACTTATTAGGTCCGTTGAGCGGTCCGATGACCACCAGTCGCCCCAACGCTATCCGACTCCGCGGAGTTCGCCAAAATAATCTCAAGGGGTTTGATATTGATATTCCGATTGGAAAATTAGTCGTCGTCACCGGACTAAGCGGAGCAGGAAAATCTTCACTGGTCTTCGATACGCTTCATGCCGAAGGACAACGTCGCTACGTTGAAACCTTCAGCCCTTACGTTCGTCAGTTTTTAGAATTACTCCCGGCGCCCGCACTCGACTCCGCGGAAAACATCCGTCCATCGGTCGCCATCAAACAAGGCAACACGGTCCGCACCTCGCGCTCCAATGTCGGCACGATGACCGAGCTTTGCGATTGGTTTAAAGTCTGGTTTGCGCACCGCGCACAGCTCATCGATCCGGCCAGCGGCGAACCTATCACGCCTCAAGGACCGGATACGGCTTGGGAAATCTGTCTGAAGAAATACCGTGACCAACCGGTGGTCGTGACCTTCGCCTTACAAAAACCTGAAGGACTAACCTGGGAAGCTATCGCCGATGAATTTATTCGTGCAGGATTTACTCGTGCTTATATTAAAAAGAACAGAATTAGTCTGGGTGAAGATAAAATCCCTGAAGGTGAATCAGAAATTTTACTGATCCAGGATCGAGTTAAAATTGAGCCTGCGGCAAACTCTCGTTTTCACGAAGCTACTTTAAGCGCCTTTCGCCTCGGTGGTGGCAGAATGAGATTAATCAATGAGGACGGGTCGGAAATTGCCCGATTCAGTGAAGTGTTAGAATCTCCCGTTAATGGAAAAAAATTCCGAGCCGCCACCCCTGCGCTCTTTTCTTTTAATTCACCGATTGGGGCCTGTGCCTGCTGTAAGGGATTTGGACGAGTCATTGGACTGGATTGGAAAAAAATTATTCCTCATCCCGACACTACTTTAGCTGAAGGTGCCATCGCACCCTTTCAAGGAGCCGTCTACGGAGAGAGTCAGAAAGACCTGCAACGTGCGTGTAAGAAGAAAAATATCCCTATGGATGTTCCTTGGAATAAACTATCGGCGAGCCATCGGAAATTTATTGAAGAAGGTGACCCCACTTATGAGTCAGGTGAATGGGAATCAAAGTGGTACGGCGTGAGAGGTTTCTTTAAATGGTTAGAGTCTAGTACGTACAAAATGCACGTGCGCATGTACCTGTCGCGCTGGCGGGCCTACGAAGAGTGTCCACAATGCCACGGAAAAAGATTTTGCGAGGAATCCTTGTTCTGGAAATGGGAAAATAAAACACTCGCCGATCTTTACGCGATTCCAGTCAAAGAACTTAAAGAGTTACTACAGCCCCACGCGCCTAAAAATTCACGCCATCCGGCGAATCACGCATTAGAAGCTATTTTAGCACGACTAGGTTATTTAGAAGCGGTTGGGTTAAATTATCTTACGCTGGATCGATTATCGCGAACACTCTCAGGGGGCGAAATACAACGTGTTAACCTCACATCATGCCTCGGTGCATGCTTAGCGGATACAATTTTCGTACTCGATGAACCCAGCGTAGGTATGCACGCCCGCGACTTATCTAAGATGGTAACGATTTTAAGGAGCTTGGTCGACCAAGGTAATACTGTGGTCGTGGTCGAGCACGATGAATCAGTGATGCGTGCTGCCGATTGGCTAATTGAAATTGGACCTCAGCCAGGTGCGCAAGGTGGCTATTGCCTATATCAAGGTAAGCCCGATGGAATTTTAAAAATTAAGGACTCCGCGACCGGGGCATGGCTCTCGGGTAAACGAAAAGTTGAGTCACGCAAAATCAGACCTGTGACCAATGCTACTCCGCGTCTGCGTATTGAAAACATCAGCATTAATAATTTAAATAATTTTTCCGGAACCCTGCCCCTAGGTAAACTCGTAGGACTCTGCGGCGTATCGGGATCAGGAAAATCAACTCTACTTCACCAAGTCATTGGACGAGGGGATTTAGACGCGGAAGACGCTAGCAACCCGCTTAATGGAAAATTAATTTTTGATGTCGATCCCGCAGAAGTCGCTGTCATCGACCAATCTCCGGCTACCCGCACCCCCCGATCTAATCCTGCACTGTATGTAGGAGCATGGGATGCGATTAGAAATTTACTGGGCAATTCCGATGCAGCTAAAGTAGCTGGGCTGACACCATCACATTTCTCTTTTAATGCAGGCGAAGGAAGATGTGAACGTTGCGGCGGGGCTGGCTGGGAAACGGTTGAAATGCAATTCGTCTCTGACGTCGCTCTACCCTGTCCATCTTGTAATGGTAAACGTTTTCGCGATGAAATTTTAGCTTTCAAATTCGACGGAAAATCTGTGGCCGATTTATTAGCTATGTCGGTGACCGAAGCTCGTATTTTTCTGGGAGGCCGGACTCCTGCCAGTAATCAACTCAGTGTATTAGAAGAAGTAGGCTTGGGTTATCTTTCACTGGGACAACCTCTCACCACGCTATCGGGCGGTGAAGCTCAGCGTTTGAAACTCGTTCGTTATCTTTCGCGACTGGATCCATCAAAAACTGGATCACTCTTACTTCTCGATGAACCCACCACAGGATTACACCGCGAAGACGTTTCTAAATTAATTAAACTTCTTCAACGACTCACCGATGCCGGTCACTCACTCATTGTGGTTGAACACCATCTCGATGTTTTAAAATCGTGCGATTGGCTCGTGGAAATTGGTCCTGAAGCTGGACCTCAGGGCGGAAAACTGATTGCCGAGGGAACACCTGAAGCGGTCGCTCAAGGAAGAACAACCACCGGGAAATACCTCGCTCTAGAAGACAAAGCTTTTGATGCGAAAACAAATTACGTAAGTGCCCCGCGTCCGACAGCCATCACGCTCACGGGTGCCCGTGAACATAATCTCAAAAACATTTCCGTTAAAATTCCTCACGGTTCGCTCTCGGTTATGACCGGTGTTTCGGGATCAGGAAAATCAACCCTAGCGTTTGATATTCTATTCGCTGAAGGACAAAGACGATTCTTAGAATGTGTTTCGGCCTACGCTCGACAATTCGTAGAACAACTACCCAAGCCCGATATCGATTCTCTCTCTGGTTTACCACCCACGGTAGCCATTGAACAGCGAATCACACGCGGCTCAGCGAAATCAACCGTCGCAACCGTGACCGAAGTTGCTCAATACCTGCGCGTGCTCTTTGCCCGAGCCGGTATTTTACATAGCCCAACGACAGGCGAGCCTTTAACGGAAATGACGGAAGATGCCGTCGTAAGAATTATATCGAAAAATATTAAAAACCTAAAGCGGGGCAAAATTCTGCTCGGGGCACCGCTCGTGCGTTCACGCAAAGGACATCACCGACCGCTCGCAGAATGGGCGGAGGCACACAGTTACACCCATTTGCGTTGCGATGAGCAAATCATGCCGGTCGATGGATTTAGCGGACTAGACCGTTATCGTGAACACGACGTCGATGTCATTATAGCAACGATTAACCATGATGGTATTATTTCGCATCCTGATGAAACGGAAGAAGACGGCGACAGCGCACTGAGAAATTTAATTCGCAAGGCCTTGTCCACGGGCAAAGGCGCATGCCTTTTAATGAGCGAACAAGGCAAGCAGCTAGTCTATCTTTCAACCTCGAGAAGTGATCCGGCGACCGGCGAATCATTCCCAGAAGTTGACCCCAAAAACCTATCTTGGAACTCACCACGCGGTTGGTGCCCCACCTGTCGAGGTCACGGCTTAGAAGTCACTAAATTCTCGGCGGACGAAGAAGAAACACTTAATGAGAATGCTCTCGGTGATCGCGTGAGTGATAGCGTCTGTCCAGATTGCCAGGGTCAACGACTCGGCCCCATCGGACGATCAGTTAAACTCATCAATACCCAGGAACAAAAACTTTCCCTGCCTGAACTTCTGAAGCTCCAGCCAGACGAAGCTTTAAAGTTCCTAAAAAGTCTTCAGTGCGAACCCAGAGAAAAAGCGATTGTACAAGCCCTGCTTCCAGAAATCTCTGCTCGATTAAAATTCTTAAGTTCCGTGGGCCTAGGTTATCTCTCACTCGATCGCGGCGCCGACACACTCTCAGGCGGAGAGTCACAACGTATCCGTCTCGCTGCTCAACTCGGCTCAACCCTCTCCGGCGC
>JBAXUJ010000020.1:0-13969 GCA_037129735.1 Opitutia bacterium
GTCCGGTCTTAGGCTCACTCACAATAATCACAGCGCTAATCGGATTATATTGTGCCACTGCTTTATCGAGAGCGTCTTCACAAGTTTTCTGGACTAAACTATTAATGGATAAAATTACATTATTACCATCGACTGGTTGAACTTCGCGCAGACGAATACTAGCGATTTCACGACGACGACCATCGCGCTCAGATTCGATCCAGCCTTTCTGACCTTGTAGGAAATTATTAAGTGCCTTTTCCACACCACATGCGGATTGACCTTCTTTATTAACATAGCCGATGACGTGAGCAGCCAATTGACCATTCGGATAGTTGCGGTGGTACTTTAATTCAGCGCGGAGGGCTTTGATTTTTAAGCCCGTAATTTTTTTGAGTACCTCTTTGTCTACTTCGTGGGCTAAAACAATCCAGCGAACGCGACGCTCGTTACCCTCATCATCGACTTTAGGTTTGGTATTAAAGGCCTTGATGACATCGGTCGGTGAAACGCCTAAAATTTTTGCGACTTCGACGGCTCGACCAAGTTCTTCTTTTTTAATCGATTCAGGATCGACGCCGATGTCCCACACATCTTCGGAAACGGCTAATAAATTATTTTGTGAATCACGGACTTCACCGCGGCGACAATCTAGTTCTTGAAACACACTGCGAGCTTGAACAGCTTCCGCGCACAACTCAGGGGCTTCGACCCAGTGGAGCCAGAAAAGTCTAACGATAACAGCGACAAAGCACAGTGAAACAATCCAGGCCAGCGAAGTGAAACGCTTTTGCCTGGCATGCAATAATGTCATCGGGAGCGGGGCCCTCCCATTTCAACAGGTGGGCGAAACGTAAGATCGAGTGCCGCCACTCGGGGACTCGGAATGGTCCGAGTCGAAGTGGTGACAGGTAAAATAGGTCCAGAGACGCGGAGCCAACTGATTTGCTCGGGCTTCGGGAGTTTAAATTTTTCACCGGCTTTTTCGCTGAGCTTAACGGTATCTTGACTGATATCGCGCTGACGTTTTAAAGCATCTAACTCTTTTTTAGAGTCAGCAATCGCACGTTCTAAACGGACAATACGCACACCGACATCATCCGAACGAAGACGAAGTTTCATAATACTGATTGTACCGACTGCACCGGTAGCAACTGAAATAATGACCATCACGATGATGAAGAATCGGCGAATGTTCATGCGGTTAAACGGCGAACAGCACGCAAGCGAGCGGAACGGCTGCGAGGGTTGCGGGTTTGTTCAGCTTCCGATGGCTGAATGGCTTTACGGGTTAAAAGTTCGGCCAGTTTAATGCGTTCATCTTGTCCACGATTATCATCACGGTGGATGGGACGGCCACTCACGTCATTCATATAACGTTTCACCATGCGATCTTCGAGTGAGTGGAAAGAGATCACCACTAACACGCCGCCTTGTTTTAATTTTTCAAAAGCTTTGGGTAACGCTTCGGCTAGTGCACCCAACTCATCATTAATCGCAATGCGGACGCCTTGGAAAGTTTTGGTGGCGGGGTGTGGACCGCGGGGGCCAGGAGGATTCGGTGCAGCTTCGGCGACTAATTCAGCAAAAGCCGTCGTGCGGGCCAGACGTCCGGTACCACGCGCCGCTTCAATTGCATTCACGATGCGGAACCAGCGAGGCTCTTCGCCGTAATCACGAACCGCTTTTTCTAATTCGGGACGAGTGGCACGTTCTAAGAAATCGGCGGCGGTACGGCCCTTGCGCGTATCCATGCGCATATCGTTGGGGGCATCGTAGCGAAAAGAGAAACCGCGCTCCGGGATATCCAACTGATGAGAAGACACCCCAATGTCCATCATAACACCGTCAAACGACCCCGGAACGCGGTCAAGGTTACGAAAATCTTCTGAATGAAAACGAAAGTTTTTTGGAAAACGCTCGAGCAGCGATTGCGCA
The DNA here is from genome assembly GCA_037129735.1 of Opitutia bacterium. Taxonomy (GTDB): domain Bacteria; phylum Verrucomicrobiota; class Verrucomicrobiia; order Opitutales; family UBA953; genus UBA953. Next base: position 1,918 of record JBAXUJ010000020.1, read on the forward strand.
CGCTCAAGGGCAGCGGGATCGCGATCCATCACATCGAGTGTAATATTTTCGGCACGCTCTAAAATCGCGGTCGAATGTCCGCCACCACCAAACGTACAATCTAAATAGGCACGACCAGACTCAGGGTTTAGCAATGCTAAACACTCCTCGAGTAAAACTGGAACGTGACTGGTCATTTAAAAATTAATTGTGAATAAGCTGTGAGTTGTGTAAGTAACTTTTGGATACAAATTAAATTCCGAGTTCACGCAACGCGCGAAGAATAATCCGAGTGCGTTCAGAATCGCGTTCGGTCTTGGGTGGATTTTTGGCGGAGATTTGGAACGTGGTGAAACCGCCTTTGAACACGACATCGCGATCGAGATGTGCTTCTTTTACTACGTGATCATTGAGCGTAATGCGTCCCGCTTTATCGCATGAAACTTGAATACTATTAGCGCCTAATAAACTGAGGGCGTCCATTTTATCAGGATCACTCACGGTCACTTGCAGAGCTGCATCAGAAATGCGCTTCACCATCGATGGAGGAAAAACAACAATCGATCCAACCGCTGGATGATACATCGCTAAAAAACTTGTTTCAGCAGTTCCTTCAAAACGCCAAGCCGCAGGAATGGTGACACGATTCTTCTCATCCAATTTTCCGTGATGGATGCCGGTGAAGAGAGAATGGTTTGAACCAATAGACATGAGATATGGGAGCGTGAACCCAGTACGCCCACTTTCAACCACTTCGCCCCACCCGTCAAGATTTTAGCCCCAGGTTAATATTCACACCATTCACAGGCGCGATCGGCCCAAAATGCTGGTTTTATGACAACTTTCGCTCATAAAATACTTATCTATCTGTTGTTCAGTAACTTATGTATATTTTAACGATCGAAAGCCGGTTTTTCTTAAAACAAAACATCGATTTAAACCAATAAAATATAGGTTAAAATGCATTTTTGACACCTTTTTGTATTCAGATAGTCATTACATTATTCCCCGGGGGACCGATAATCTGCATGGGCGAAAGGGTTTGCCTTCATAGCGGGGGTGTGTTCTTTGATTATCACCGAATTACACCTTATTATGAAGAACGCCGTCACTTACGCACTCCTCGCTACAGCTATCACCTTTACTGGCTGCACCACCTACGTGGGCGTAGATAATCCAGATAACTCCGGTTCGATGTTCTCGAACATTACTGGTACCTTAACTACTAAATATAAAGCTGAGCCTGAAGTAGTTTTCAACGCGGTTAAGCGCGCCGTCGATCAACAGAGCGACATCATGAAGCGTATGGGTGAGACCCAGCACAATTCAGAAGGTCAACCTTTCGACACCACCGTCTTCGCTCGTGCGATCGGCGATTTAGAAGTAAAAATCAACATCTCTAAATTCCAAGACGAGAAAACTAAAGAATCCTACACTGTCGTTACTGTGAAGTATGGTGCCTTTGGTAACTGCGAACAAAGTCAGCAGCTGGTTTCCAAAATCTCTGCTAACCTTCGCCGATAAAATAGCGGGCGGAACCGCCTAAAGGAACGCCGCCCAGCCATTCGGCTTGGCGGCGTTCTTATTTACGATAATAATCTAAACACACATGGGAAATATTTTTGGACACAGCTTTCGCATTGCGACTTTCGGAGAAAGTCACGGTCCCGCCTTGGGCGTGGTCATCGAAGGCTGCCCTCCCCGCGTCCCCTTTGATTTAGATTTTCTTAAAAAAGAATTGGCCCGTCGTCGCCCTGGACAGAGCGATTTAACGACGCAACGAAAAGAAGAAGATCAGCCCGAAATTTTATCAGGCCTCTCTCCCGATGGACTTACTTTAGGTTCTCCCATTGCGATTATTGTGCGCAATAAAGATCAACGTCCTTCGGCTTACACCGAAATGAAATCAGCTTATCGTCCTTCGCACGCTGACTTCACTTACGATTCTAAATATGGTATCCGCGCCGTGGAAGGTGGCGGACGTTCTTCTGCTCGCGAAACGGCTGCACGCGTTGCCGCCGGTGCCTTGGCGAAAACAGTTCTCGATCACGCTTGTGGTGCAAAAATTACAGCGTGGGTGGAAAGCGTGGCCGATATTCAAATGCCATCGTTGGCAAAAACTCCGACGCAAAAACAAGTCGATGCGAGCCCTACTCGTTGCCCTCATCCTGCGACCGCAGAAAAAATTGCCGAGTGTATTCGCAGTGCACGCAGTCATGGTGATTCTGTAGGTGGAGTCATTTGCTGTGTGATTTCGGGATTACCTGCGGGATTAGGTTCTCCGGTCTTTGATCGCTTCGAAGCGGATTTAGCGAAAGCCATGTTGTCACTCCCAGCGACGAAAGGTTTTGAAATCGGCAGTGGTTTTGCGGGCACACAATTGATGGGTAGCCAACATAATGATTTGTTCGTTAAAAAAGGCGGACGGATTCGCACTGCCACTAATCGCTCCGGTGGAACCCAAGGCGGCATTACCAACGGCGAAGACGTCGTCTTCCGTATCGCGTTTAAACCGACTGCGACCATTTTACAGAAACAAAAAACCGTACGTCCAGATGGTAAAGAAACCTCACTCGCGGCCAAAGGACGTCACGATCCGTGCGTCTTACCACGCGCTGTACCGATTGTTGAAGCCATGGCTGCTCTCGTAGCAGTCGATCACTGGATTCGCGATCGTGGACAAAATGAATCTTTCGGACGCTGCGGACGTAAAGCATGACTCCGCTCATTATCGTTCTCGGGATAACTGGATCAGGTCGTTCGGCCGTTGTAAAAGAACTCGCGGATAACGCGTGGGTTGAAGGCAAAGCCATTCGTATTTTATTGGAGAGTGCCGAGACGGCCGAAAACGCGACGCGTGCAGAGCGTTGGACCTTTAAAGACGGAGAAGCTCGTGTGCCCCAACCGGCAGGAGAAGCAGCCTGTATCCTGATTACGAATGGACGTCTCTCCACCGTCGATCAGATGGAAGCCCTGCACCAACGCGTAACGAATTCAGACTGGCAAATTCAACGCATTGTTACGGTGGTGGATTGCGCCCTCGCTCATCGCCACCCCGTGCTTGCTGAATGGTATGAAGCCTGCATCCATTTTTCTGATGCCGTCGTGTTAAATCGTCGCTGGGAAGTTCCCGGACAATTCATGAGTAAGTTTTTAGAAAAATACGAAAATAGCTTTTATCCGTGTCTCTTTTTTAATTTTTTAAAAGAAGGTCGCTTACACAACCCCGCGGCGGTCATTGAAGGCGACCCTCTGCGGATGAGTCATATCTTTGATGAAATCGATGCAGTCGATGAAATGGAATTTGATGAAGACAATTTACCGGAAGAACCTTTTGATTTAGTCCGTCAGCCTGATAAATATTTTGCACGGGACGATTTAGGTCGTCGCATGATTACGGTACCAGACATCAAAGAAGTCCTTAAACTGGAGGGACGCTAAGCGATCACGATGTACCTCCTAATTGCCATCTACGCTTGGCTTTTAGCTAATCTCCCCGAGGTTTTTGCCCGAGTAAACGCATGGATCTTTGGTCAGTGTATTTGGCTCCTGCGTCGCAAAATTGTCTTAAATAATTTGCAGCAAGCGTTTCCTGAAAAAGATATAGTTTGGTGGAAGAAAATCGGTAAACTTTCCTGTCAACGTACCGCAGAGATGAGTCTTTTCGGAATCGCTGCAGCTTCCATCTCCGAAAAAAATTTACGTAGCCGGATTAAACTGAATCCTAATATATTAGAGGGATCCAGCCGACTAAATCACTTAGAAAAAGGTACGGTCTGTTTTGTGCCTCATTTTTCCTTAATGGAAATGATGACCACGATTAGACTTTTTGACTCAAGTTTGGCTCAACGAAATTGGGTAACACTTTATCGTCCCTTGGATTTAGCAGCGGCGGAAAATTGGATTAAAAAATCGCGAGAACGGTTTGGGATGAAATTAGTTTCGCGGCGTGAAGGCTTTGGACGAACCATGGAAGCCGTGCGCCAAGGGGGCGTCGCCTGTGTGTTATTCGATCAAAACACTCACCAGGGCATCCCGCTCAAGTTTCTCAATCGAACCTGTGCCGTCACGAATCTTCCAGGAATCATTGCCCAAAGATTTAATGCCGAGGCTAGAATTTTCTGGGCACACCGGACTGGTTTTTGGCGCTGCGAGCTCAACGCTTTTGAATTAAAAGCCAAAGATTCTACCGCACTGACGGAAGAATCTAACGCTTGGTTAGCACAACAGTTACAAAGTTCCGACGAGGTCTGTGCAGATTGGCTTTGGGCTCACAACCGCTGGAAAAGCGGCGACCAGTTTAGTTACTGAGCTGGTGGTGCTTCGGCAGGTGCATGACGGTGTCCGCCCCGTTCACCCTCTTTATTTCCCTCGCCGTCCTTGTCCTTATCTTTGTCTTTATCTCCGTCTTTATCTTTGTCCTTCGACTTTCCATCAGCACGAATCTTAGGTAAATCGGCTGAATATTTTTCTAATAATTTACGGATATATTGTTGGCGCTCATCCGATGAGAGTTTTACGAAATTAGCACGCTCTTGTTTAGCTTCATCACCCGAAAGCTGTTTTAAATGGTATTCAAAAACCTTGGCACCGAGACCACCAGGTCCACTTTTTTCGCGCATGTCCTTTAAGACCTTTTTACGTTCCTCTGGACTAGCATTTTCAATTTTAGCGAGTGTTGCGGCAAAATCTTTACGCTCCTCGGGTGACATTCTTTCGATACGCTCCATGGCGGATCGCATTTTGGCTAAACGTTCAGGAGGTAATTCTAAAATTTTACGCATCGTCTGAACTTCTTCCAGTGAAGGCTCATTGCCAGAATTAGGGCGCGATGCGTCTACCGGTGATTTAGGTTTTTCGTCGACTGCACCACAGGTCGCTGCCGCTGCTAAAATAATAAAGGTAAAATAGCGCATGAGTTTAGATTTCAGTTTTATCGAGGACATCGACCACTGAGGAATTTTTATCAACGACCGGAGAGAGCATCGACAAGTCATCCGCCATACCTAAGAGTGCACTTAACTGAGAAGCTTCATCGCTTCGAACTAGGGATTGAGTTTGTTGAATGAGTGATTCTTCCGAGGGTCCGCTGAAATAAACCAAGCTCGCAACTAAACAGGCAGCCATGGAAGTAGCGAAAGACGACCAACGAATAATTTGGCGACGACGATAAGCGTGAACGGCTAAAACAACGCGGTCAGCAAAACCAGACACCGTCACGGAGCGAGAACGACCCAGGTGGGTCGCCAAGTCGGCTTCGAGGTTGGATGGTGAGTGTTGGCTCATGATCTTACAGTAAGATAAACCCCGAAAAAGCCAGCGGGTTACAAATTTTATTTATTTTCATAATGATCTTTTAAAAGTTCACGGAGACGGGTGCGGGCCCGATGAATCCACGTTTTAACGGAAGAAACAGGGGCTTTCATGGCAATGGCGATATCCTCGTAGGGCATGTCCTGTTGGACGAGTAGGATAATGGCCGTGCGTTGTTCTAATGGGAGTTGATTTACCGCCCGGTCAAAAGACTCCTCCAACTCCACCACATGGCGGGCGGATTCGTGGCTTTGGTCTCCTGGTTCAGGGGTTGAATCGAGGGTGCTAGTCGGCTTACGACTCTTACGACGCCATTCATTGAGTACCAAATTGTGTGCGATATGGATTAAGTAGGTGGATAATTTGGCCTCTGGGCGCCAACGCGACGCGGCACGATGGAGTCGAATAAAAACCTCCATCGCGAGTTCTTCGGCGGTGGTTTGCGAACCGACTTCTGACTTCAGATAGCCTACCAGGCGGGGGTGGTGGCGGTCTACCAATTGACGCAATGCATGGTCATCGCCTTGAGCGACAAGTGCCATGAGACGCTTATCCTCTTCATCTTCACTTGAAGGAGAATATTGAGGAGTCGTCATGAACTACGAGGGAGATGACGGTGGGCGATTAGAAAAAATCCGCAGCGTTTGAAGTAGAAAATTCTCCATGGCTGAAATCCGGGGATAACTTAATTCCAGGCGTACACGGCATGATTCTAAAACCGTCACGGTACTGGCAATCTGCAATGAAAGTGTCGGGTGACTGCGGCCCATTAATCTCAGTTTTTCCTCCATCGCAACGAGCATGCGATTCCAGATTCCTCTTCGGATCGTCTCTTCATAAGCGTCATTAATATCTTTTTTATCTTCATCATCAGTAACCGGTGGAGGCGGAGCTTTTTCGATGGTCTCTTCTACGAATAATTCCAACAAGACCTCAAAGCGGGCACAGAGCGAGTACAACGGAATGATTATTTCGGTGGAACGATTTTGGACAGGCTTCGTCGTAGCCAATTTATTGATGAAATTCTCAAATTCTTTTAGCCAATTATTCCAGGAGGGATCCTGAATGAGCGACTGCTCTCCGCCGAGGTGAAATCTTAAAGACCGGCTCAATACCGTGGGCAATACGCGGTAATAGTTGGTCGTCTGCATAATGATTAACGTACCTGCGGGAGGCTCTTCTAAAGTTTTTAAAAAACAATTAGCGGCTTCGGATGCAAAGCGATCAACTTCATAAATAATCACCACACGCCGGCCCGTGGTGGAGGTCAGTCTCAAGTCTGCCACCACTTCTTGGGTACTCTCCATATTAATACGCCGAGACCTCTTGGCGGGTCGCAGTGCACGGCAATCGGCATGACTTAACGGTTCATCGGTCTCTAAATGCAACCCCGCCAACCATTCTGAAGCTTTAAGTAAAAGTTCGCTATTTTGACCAGTAAATAAAATGGCGTGAGGCATCCGACCCTCGACGCGTGATCGCGCAAGCACCTTGAGGGCAGGAATATTTTCTATATTAGAGGAAGCGTCGAGTGACTTCATGCCAAATAGCCTCGTCTAATTGCGAGGGAGTTTGCGTCGCATCCAAAACCAGAAAACGCTGCGGTTCGGCTGTGACTAATGAGTGGTAGACGGCACGGACTTTTTGGTGAAACCCATGATCTAATAATTCGAAGCGATCGGCTTGGCCTTGGTCTCGAACGGAGGCACGACGCAATCCATGAGCAGGGTCCAAATCTAAAAGTATTGTTAAATCAGGCACCAAAGATCCGCAAGCCAGGCGATTCACGGATTCGACCAAGGAGCGGTCGAGCCCTCGTCCGCCCGATTGATAGGCGATGGTGGAATCAACAAAGCGATCGCACAGCACGTAAGTGCCCTGTTTTAGAGCAGGGACAATAATCTCACCGACTAACTGAGCGCGGCTCGAGGCAAAGAGCAAAGCTTCGGTTTCAGCCATCATGGATTTGCTCGCTGGGCTTTTGAGGACGGTGCGCAGTTCTTCGCCGAGCGGCGTACCACCGGGCTCACGGAGACAAATAACTTTTCGTCCTAACTTCGTTAAGTGTTCGGCTAAATTTTTAAGTTGGGTGGATTTACCTGCGCCCTCGCCTCCTTCAAAAGTTATAAATTTTCCAACATTAGACATGTTAAGATGATTGTATCAATTTAAACTCAAAGCGAGCGGAGAAATTCTAGAAATTAAAAAGGCCCATTTTCATGGGCCTTTTCTAATGAGCAACCGAGGTTGCTTACTGGGTTGGAGAAGGATTTTTTTGATTATCCCTTTCGATGGTTTCTTGGATCGTTTTGTTAATAGCGTCCATCACATCACTGACCCCACCGGTGTTGGTTGAGCCTCCTGTATTAGTAGGAGGAGGAGTTGTTGGTGTTTCAGTGGGAGTATCAGTTTTTTCGGGAGTGGTTCCATCCTTAGGAGTTGTAGGAACTGATGGCGGCGTCTTGTCTGCGATGTTATTAACTTGTTCTTTTAGGGCGGTAGGTAACGAAGTTCCTTTGCTTAAATCATCAGCGATTGTTTTAACTTCCTCCTGTCCTAATTTTGAGAAGGTAATTGTAGGATTAGTAAAAGGTGAAGGCAGCGCGGGTTCATACACTGGCACAAGGCGACTCTTCTTATTAAGGGTAACAGGTACACTCAATGTCACTGTATTATTTACAGCATCTACAGATACAATTTCCACATCATCTGGGAATATATTGGTGTATGTTCTGTTTTCAGTCGTTGTTTCCGTTTCATAGGAAGTAACTTTCATACCTGGTCTTAACCCCGTAACGTCTTCCATTTTAACCACGTTTTTACTAACGACGAGTTCAGCAACAACTTGAGTTTTTGACTTATCTGTAACAGTTGAAACTTCAGTTCCTGCGTTTACGGTTACAGGCACGCTCACTGTTACTGTAGCAGTAACTGGATCCACTGAAACTACGACCACATCACCAGGAAATCCTTCAGCACGTAATTTCATGCCAGGTTCTATACCCGCAGTACTTGACATCTTAATGGTATTTTTTCCGACGACAGGCTCGGATACTATAGTCTTTTTAGATTTTTCTTTCTCGTCAGATGGCTGGTAGGTGGCACCGGCAGGTGGATCAATCACGATTTCAGCACCAGCCACTAAAGTGACCGGCTCACTAAATGTAACCTTGCCGTTTTCAATGCTTACGACGGTAACTCCACTAGGGATACCAGGCGCTTTGACTTCGCCGCCGACTACGAGTCCTTCAGTAGAAGGTAAACTTAGTTGTGGAGAATTTGTCACAGCGGCAGGGATTACAATCTTAACGGCTACAGCTGGAACGCGTTTCGAGTCTTCAGGACTATCCACTAAAGGAGTCTGTGCAGTCATTTTCTTGCCTGGCTCAACGGCTTGCGAGCCACTATCTGAACCGTTCACGGTGACTTCTACTGAACCTTTCACACAAGCTACTTCCATATTACCTGTGCGAGTTGTTTCGTTTCGTGAATATTCTACGGAATAAACGGTACCACGGATACGGGCAACACCCGCAGGTGATTTAATTGTGAAGGAAGATTGTGGATTTAGTTTTCGAACTTCACCGATGATTTTTCCTTTGACCACCAAAATTTCTACAACCGACGGGGATGGCTCTTTATCGAGCTGTTGATAAGCACCTTCGACGATTAAGCTAGAAGCGACTTGGCGAAATGTTCGAATCTCGAGCAAGGTTTCTGGATTAACTAAAATGGTGGATCCGTTTGAAAGACAAAGTTCAACGGTGGAGTCCTTCTTCGTTTCCACTTTATAACCCTGCTCAAAAAGTTTTCCTTTAACAACGGGCTCCTTAATAGATTGAGGATTAATCAGTGAAGACTCACCCTTAGTAATCGAGACTTGGATTTTGCCATTTTGCAATGCGGCGTGACAAAGCGCTGAAGAAAAGATCAGCAACGAGAGAGCAAAATATCGGGGATAAATCTTCATAAAAAAGGTATTATTGGGGAAAAATAATTTATGAATAATTATCCATTTGTGCAATAAGTAAGACAAAAAAAGGCTAAGACCCTAAAGTCTTAGCCTTTCTTGCACTATTTATCTAAAATTAGGCGGTTTGATAGGCCTCTAACTTACGCTGGACGCGCACAGCTGAGAGCTGGGCATATCGTGGAAGTCCTTGCTCATAAGGCAGTTGCAACTCACCTTGGATGAGGGGCAATGCATAACGTACGAACTCAGGGTGGATGGACATCTTGTCCTCGCCGATCCACTTTTCAGGGAAGGCTTTGACGCCATTGGCGATGTCGGCGAGAGGAGCCAGGCTAGTTTCGACAGCATACTGCTCTTTGGTGGAGCGATGTAAGATGACCATTTTACCGGACTCGCCCTTGATCGCGGCTTTAACAGCCTCGCGTCCACAGAGTTTGGCTTCTTCGACGTCGGTCTTAGAAGAGTTATGTGAAGCAGCGCGTTGTGAGATACCGAGCTTGGAAGCACGAGCCTTAACGCCGTCGAAGCGACCTTCAACGAGAGTGCGTAAATATTCACCAGCACCACCGAGAACGGCGTGACCAAAAGCATCAGTGCTGGATGTATCAGCACCTAAATAATTTCCGGCTTCGTCTTGAACACCTTCGGATACGACCACGAAACAGTGTGCGTTGTGTTTGAGAACTTCTTGAACGCGTTGTACGAAATTGTCGGCGTTGAATGGAACTTCAGGAAGTAAAACGATGTGAGGAGCGGTGCATCCGTAGTGAGTGTTCTTCGATGCGTTCTTGCCATTGTCGTCACTCTTCTCGCGACGTTGAGCTAAAACTGAAGAAGCAGCTAACCAGCCTGCATTGCGGCCCATTACCTCTAAAATCGATACGAAATCGTTCTGTCCCATCGCTGCGTTATCTAACGACATTTCGCGAACGGTTAAAGCGATGTGCTTAGCGACAGAACCATATCCAGGACAGTGATCGGTTAAAGGTAAGTCGTTATCGATGGTCTTAGGTACGCCGATCACACGAAGTTCGTAACCGCGCTCTTTAGCCAGGGCGTCGATTTTCGCGGCGGTGTCTTGTGAATCGTTTCCACCGATGTAATGGAAGTAACGAATGTTGTGCGCTTCAAAAACTTGGAGGATGCGATCGAAGTCTTCCGCTTTCTTAACTTTATAGCGGCAGGTACCGAGAGCGGCACCAGGGGTGTGCTCGAGGTTACGTAAAGTTTGCTGAGTTTCACTCGCGAGATCGATTAACTGTTCGTGTAAGACACCTTGAATACCGTTCAAGCCACCCAAGATATCGACAATTTCGTCTTCGTGATTGAGGGCTTCAGCAATCACACCAGCGAGGCTGGCGTTAATCACCGGCGTGGGTCCGCCGCTTTGTGCGACGAGAAGATTTCCAGATAAGGAGGACATGGTATTTGTGAAGAGGTTTAAAATGGGGTTCTGGTTAGCCCCTCGCCTATTGGCAATACGGAAAACCGACCCCACCCTTTTCTTTAGGACTTATTGATACTAAAGAATCCGCCCAGGCTTAATTTTGCCCGCCTCGGGGACTTTTTTCAGCCAAGCTTGGGCCGACTGTGAAAAGGCGTCGACCTGGGCTTGGGCCATACCCGTTAACTCGTCCACTTGAGCCATCGCTTTATCCAAGGCAGATCGAGTGAGCCGTAAGCGCTGATCATCGGCCAAGCGTTCCACTAAATTATTTTTATCAATCTTACCGGAACGTAAATCTTTAGCTACCGCAATAGCGTGTTCCTTAATGGCTTCGTGGGCCTGCTCGCGACCCGCCCCTGCTTTGACGGCTTCCATCAAGAAAGTGGTCGTCATCAAGAAAGGTAAATAGTGTTTCGACTCACGCTCCACGACAGACTGATTAACTTCCATCTGAGCCAACACCGTTAAAAAGGCTTCGAGTAATCCATCAATCGCAAGGAAACTATCGGGAAGCATCACACGTCTGACCACAGAACAGGAAACATCGCCCTCATTCCATTGTTCGCCCGACAATGAAGCGGCCATCGCTAAATATCCACGGAGTAAAACGTGGAAGCCATTAATGCGCTCACAGGTGCGAGCATTCATTTTGTGCGGCATCGCCGAGGAGCCAACCTGACCAGGTAAAAATCCTTCACTCGCTAATTCATGACCCGACATCAGACGTAGTGTTTTAGCAAAGGACGAAGGACCAGAAGCCAAAGATAATAATGATGATATCACTTCGAGATCCATCGAACGTGGATAAACTTGGCCCACAGCCCCTAAAACATGCGGTATACCTAGGTGCACTAAAACCTGCTTTTCTAATTGGGCTACTTTTTGTTTATCACCTGAGAAAAGTGTTAATTGATCCAACTGCGTGCCCACGGCGCCCTTAAGTCCACGAGCCGCAAATTGATTAATTTCGGCATCCACTTGATTGAGTCCACGCAAACATTCTTCGCCAAACATCGCCCATCTTTTCCCAACAGTAGTCGGCTGAGCGGCAACATTGTGAGTACGGGCTGAGATTAAAAGACTGCGATCGGCTTCAGCACGACGAGCCAAAGCGGTCACGGCTGCTACTGCTTTAACACGGATTAATTGAAGGGAGCGGTAAACTTGGAGTTGTTCGACCGATTCTGTTAAGTCGCGACTCGTGAGACCTTTGTGTACGTGTTCAAATCCAGCGAGGGCACAAAATTCATCAATGCGAGCTTTGACATCGTGACGGGTGGTTTCTTCGCGCTGACGAATCGAATTTAAATCAACTTGGTCTTTAACTTTTTCGTATGCCG
>JBAXUJ010000200.1:0-2111 GCA_037129735.1 Opitutia bacterium
GATAAATCCAGTGCTCGTGCCGAACTTATCACCGTTATTCGCGAGCCCGAGCAACTTGAGCCTGCATTACAATGGGGCGCACGTATTATTTACGCCGAATTCGAAGATCCGAAAAAATTCCGTGCCGCCGTAGCTCGTGTACGTGAATTTGAAAAAGAATCAGGAAAGAAATGTGAGTTCTGGGCGATGGGTCCTCGCATCCATAAAGAAGGCGAAGACCGTCTCACGGAAATTGTATTATCCTCCAATGCCGATGGTTATTTGGTACGTAATCACGATAATTTAAAAGCCTTTGCGGGCCATCGTCGCCGCGGAGATTTTTCACTCAATGTTGCCAACGGACTGACGGCCGAGTGGTTGGTTCGTCACCACGGACTTGAAGGTGTCACTGCTTCCTATGATTTGGATGTGAACCAATTAACGGCTCTCATTAAATCAGCTCCAGCTGAATGGTTTGAAGTCACCCTTCACCAACACATGCCGATGTTCCATATGGAGCACTGCGTATTTTGTACTTTCATGTCGAAGGGCAAAGATTACCACGATTGCGGTCGTCCTTGTGAAAAACACCGAGTGAAACTGCGTGACCGTGTTGGCGCTGAACATATTTTGAAAGCCGATGCTGGCTGCCGGAACACGCTCTATAATTCTAGAGCGCAAACGGGCGCTGAATACATGGGCGACTTATTAGCCCTCGGGGTGAGACGTTTCCGTATTGAATTCGTTGATGAAAATGCCGCAACCGTCACGCAGACTCTCGAGCGTTATCAATCATTACTAGAAGGAAAAATTACAGGTACCGAACTGTGGAACGATTTAAAAGTCTTAAATCAGTTGGGTGTTACGCGTGGGACCTTACGTGTAAAAATTTAAATTTCTTCTTTGAGACGTGGAAGTAGTCCGGTGATTCGACCTGAGTCTGAAATATTTCTTACGGCCATGGCATAAGCGGTCGGATCGCCCACTAATATCACTTGTTTGCGACCTCGTGTAATCGCTGTGTAAATTAAATTTCGTGCCAGCATGATGCTATGTTGACGCAGTAGTGGAATAACGACGGCGGGGAATTCGGATCCTTGTGATTTATGGATACTCACAGCGTACGCTAATTGCAGGTCGGATTGTTCACTCCGTTCGAATTCAACGCGCGTGCCATCGAAATCGATGAGCATATTCCCGCTTTCGGGCTGAACTTCGAGGACTACACCGAAGTCGCCGTTGAATATCAATTTATCATAATTATTTCGGGTTTGAATCACTTTATCGCCGATGGTAATTCGTCCGGACTGAGCGTGCGGTCCGCGTAGTTTCTCTTGGAGGGCTTGGTTGAATGCTTGGATGCCGCCCGTGCCTTTATGCATGGGAGCGAGCACTTGAATATCGCGCAGTGGATCTAATCTTAATTTGCTTGGTAAGATTTCGCAGCAGAGCTGAGTGACTTTTTGGACGCATTTTTCAGGGTCATCCACGCGCAGGAAATGAATGTCTTGGGTGAAATCCAATTTATCAAATTCTTCAACTGGGTGAGGTGGGTGAGCGTCGGAATGTAAAATCCCGTGAGCAATCGTGACGATACCTGAGCGTGCCCCTTGTCGGAATACGCTGTCGAGTCGGGTGACTGCAGCCACGTTGGACTGAATAATGTCACTTAAAACATTTCCGGCCCCGACAGAGGGTAACTGATTTACATCACCGACTAAAAGTAAATGGGCAGTACCAGGGATTGCACGTAATAAGGCCGCGGCGAGTTTCGTATCAAGCATACTAGACTCATCAATAATGATAAAATCTACGCTGAGAGGATTTTCAGTGTTAGCGGTAAACCCTCCGGCACTGGGATCAAATTTTAATAAACGGTGAATCGTAGAAGCGGAAACGCGTGTGGCCTCATGCATGCGCTTGGCGGCCCGACCCGTCGGTGCGCCGAGTAAAATTTTAACACGCTTAGCTACGAGAATATCGCACAGGGCTTTGAGAATGGTAGTTTTTCCGGTTCCAGGTCCACCCGTGAGAATACTGACCTTATTTTTTAAAGCCATGATGACGGCTTGGCCCTGAGCCTCCGAGAAAGTAAAGCCCGCACGATCTTGAGCCCACACCACAGCCTTATC
>JBAXUJ010000201.1:0-2085 GCA_037129735.1 Opitutia bacterium
TTGCAGGATTTCAAAATCACAAAATCGGGTAGTTACGATTTGGTTCATTGCTTCGTTACTACCTTTAAATATTTACTAAAAGAGAAAGATGCCGTGGCATCATTGCGACTCATGTCGGAAGCGCTCCGACCCGGCGGCCTTTGTTTGATCGGCTTACACCTCACGAACTATAAGGACAATCCGGCTGATTATGAGAAATGGATTAATCGTCGAGATGGCGTGAAGGTGATAAGCGAAACCTGGTCGGAACCAGCTAAAATTAAACAACGTACGGAGGCGATGCGCACCCGCATGACAATTAGTGAGAAGGGTAAAACGCGTGTTGAAGAAACCCTCTGGGATTTTCGCACTTACTCAGCCAAAGAACTCAAGTTGCTCCTCGGTAAAATCAAGACCCTCGAGTTAGTTGCCTGTCATGACTTTCATTATAGCATCCGACAGAAGCGTAAATTGAATGACGCCTACACGGATATTATTTTGGTACTGAAAAAGAAAACTAAATAGGGCGGACGACTGACTTCGCGATACCCTGAATCACGAGCTCATTCGCAGGGTAGAGTTCGGGATAGTTTTTGTTTTCTGCTTTAAGGTAAACTTTGGAGCTTTGTTTGATGAGGCGCTTCAAAGTCGTTTCGCCGTCGATCAACGCGGCTACGATGTCGCCATGTTTAGGAACGCCTGGCTCGATAATAACGGTGTCACCATCATTGATGTTGGCATCAATCATGGAGTCACCACGAACACGCAGTGCGAAAGATTGGGGAGGGCGACGACGGGAACCTTCAGAGATAGGAGCTTGGATGCTGGCGAGTACGCCGGATGATTCGGTGTAGTCGGGGAAGCCTGCTGCGATTGAACCCATGAGAGGAATGTTGGAAACTTCGACAGAGTTCTCATCTGGGCCTTCGTAGCGGATTACAGTGTCAGAGAGATCTTCAATGGCTTCAGGAGCCACTTTGTAAGCACGAGCTGCTCCTGGTATTCTTTGGAGAACGCCTTTGCGCTCGAGGGCTTGGAGGTGGCCGAAAACAGCATTGGTACTCGCGAAGCGGAACTTCGCTTGAATGTCGCGAATGCTTGGCCAGTAGGAATGCTCGCTGACGTGAGCTTTCATGTAGTCCAAGATAGCCTTCTGCTTTTTGGTTAGTTCTTCCATAGTGAACGGATGTTCTATGAAACTTTGTTCACTGTCAATACTCCAATTAAACTAGGTATTTTGTCCTAAATTACCCAATTAAGGCGGCAATATCTTCGGGCTTTTCGAGGTGTAAAGCATGCCCAGCGGACTCAATAATGCTGATTCTGGCCTTGGGAATGCATTCGCCCATCCGGTAGCCAATCTCGATAAATTTCGGGTCCCTTTCGCCGACGACGATGTCTACCGCGCAACGGAGTTCTTTGAGTCGAGGCCACAGGGAAGGTAGGCAAGCGGTGCCAACATTTTCCAGGCTCAGTGCCAGGCCCTCAGTGGTATTTTTCAAACGGCGTTCTAAAATTGGATCCAATCGATCAGGCGGAAGTGACATCAAAGGACGAAAGAAAGTTTTTCCATTCCAATATTTGATAAACGGTTTCACGCCATGAATGCGAATAAAGTGAGCGAGTGCTTGATCACCTTTTAATCTCTCGGCTGATTCTGTAGTATCAGCGATACCAGGACTAGCTCCAATGAGAATCAGTTTCTGAATTCGATCTGGATGATTGAGTGCCCAATTAAGTGCAAGTCTGCCGCCCATCGAGTAGCCTAATAGAATGACGCTTTTGCTCGAGCCGACAGCGTTAGAAATAATTTCCATGTGTGCATCCAGGGAATAATTCTGGGCATCTGTTTCCTCTTTTAATTTTCCATGACCGGGCCAATCGGGTGTGACGAATTCAACTAAATCTTCTTTGACGTTCGACTTGAGTGGATCGAAATCTTGATGGCTTCCTGTAAAACCGTGGAGGGCGACTACTTTTAGCATTTCAAGGTAAGTTAGAGTGAGGAAATAAAATGCGACGTCGGGTTGCGAGTCGGCTGGTTTCTTTAAAGGTGATTAACGAGATTATGAAGAAAATACGAGTTAAACCATGGAATCGTGTCGA
>JBAXUJ010000202.1:0-2076 GCA_037129735.1 Opitutia bacterium
AGTGATGCCTCACTCGAAGCCGGTGTTAAATATTTAGTCGCGGGCGGATTAAGTTCAGCCCTTCTTCTGATGGGAATTGTTTTAGTTTATGGTTCGCTCGGTGCTACGACTCCCGACTCACTCAACTTCGATCAAATCGCCAAAGCCTTAACAGCGGGACACGGCACTGCCCTCACCCTCACCGGCGTGGCACTCATTTTAGGTGGAGCCGCTTTTAAGCTCGGAGCTTTCCCATTCCAAACTTGGATTCCTGATGTTTATCAAGGTGCTCCTACGCCTACCACCGCCATACTCGGTACGGCTTCTAAAGCTGCTGGTGCATTCACCTTATTCTTATTAGTTACCGGACCCTTTCAGCCTCTCGCATCGAAGTTAGCCCCTGTTTTAGCCATCACCACCATCCTTACTTTAATCGCGGGTAATCTCGCTGCACTCGCCGCCACCGACATCAAGCGCATCATCGCACTCTCGGGCGTATCTCATGCCGGCTTTATTCTCGCAGCTATCACCGGCATTCTAGTCGCCGGTGAAAATGGAGAATATGATACCAATATTTTAGCTTATTACTTAATCGCTTACACCATCGGCAGTTTCTTGGTCGCACAAGCCCTCATCTCCATTCCTACCGCCGAAGATCATCGTCGTCCTTTGCTACAATTGCGTGGCTTAATCCGTCGCTCCCCTGTTCTCGCAGGCGGCCTCGGTTTTGGCATCAGTTCCTTAGCGGGTATACCTCCCTCCATCGGATTCTTCGCTAAATTATTTATTTTAATCTTACTCGCGAAAGTAAAACTCTGGTGGGTATTCGGTGCCGCTCTGCTCAGCGTAGCCGTCAGCATCCATTACTATTTCTCCATCATTCGCGAAGCCGTGGTTAGACCGACTGTTGATAATGAATCGATTGAAACGATTGAAGTATCAGCGACGGCGAAATTTCTTATCGGAGCATTATCCGCTGCGACCATTATCGGCGGCTTATTATTCTTCGTCTAAGAGCCCGATTTTTTACCGCGCGGATGGTGCTTGCGATGGGCTGCACTCAGCGCGGTTCGCTCAACCGTGGTGTAAATCTGCGTCGTAGCGATATCGGCGTGCCCTAACATTTCTTGAATCGAACGTAAATCCGCACCGCCGGCTAGTAAGTGTGTAGCAAAGGCGTGACGAAGTAAGTGAGGTTTTACAGGCACATCAACTCCAGCTCGACGAGTGGCCTGCTTAACACTTAACCAAAAAGTTTTTCGGGAAAGCGCTTGGCCGCGTGCACTTAAAAAAAGAGCGCTTCCCGTTTTGGGGCGACTGAGTTTAGGCCGACCATCTTTTAAATAGTGCTGTAAAGTTTTTAAGGCCGATTCGCCCACGGGTACAACGCGATCCTTCGAGCCCTTGCCTCTCACTCGCACGAGAGCTGATTCGATGTCCACCGCTTGCAATTCGAGCCCACATAATTCGGAAACACGTAAACCCGATCCGTACATGAGTTCTAACATCGCACGATCACGCAGACCTTGCGGTGTAGCTGTATCTGGAGCGGATACGACCAGTGCGGCCTGCTCAGGAGAGAGAATCGCGGGCAGGCTACGTTTCATCTTGGGACTTCGGGCAAGCTCCGTGAAGTCATCGCGACGTACGCCCGACCTTACCAAGTGTGCCGCAAAAGTTCGCACGGCTGAAATTCGACGAGCCAAGGAAGCTGAAGCGTGGCCCTTGCGGTTTAAAACTTTTACCCAGGATTCGATATCCGCTAAATTCACATCGACCCAGCGAGTCCGACCCACGCTTGCGCAATGCTTAGAAAAACGCATCAAGTCGTCTTCGTAAGCCTCGGTTGTGAGTTTAGCCAGTCCGCGCTCCAAGGCCAAATAAGCCAAGAAGGAATCCACCGGCTCCTGCAAATCGGGCGGCACCCCCTTACTCTTTGTCTGACGCGACTTACCCATGTCTCTATCTTTTATTGCACTCACGGGTAAGAGTCCATAACGATTCCCTTATGGCAAGTCAGCGTGAAAAGGCAATGAAGCCCACCGACCTTCGTGGCATCCTCCGGTATGTTCCCATGTTCCGGGATCATATCTTCGT
>JBAXUJ010000203.1:0-2073 GCA_037129735.1 Opitutia bacterium
TTTGATACCGATGCCATTTTATGGGACGAGCTCGAAGACTGTGGCTATGAAATCGGGGAAGAAGACACCACCGAAGATAATAAGAATATTAAACTCTACGATGTTTGGGTGGATCAGAATGATACCGAAAGTATTTTTAACCGCGTTCAAGATCGATTGGACGAATTAAAACAGAAGGCGATTTCGTTAATACCGGCTGGCCTGCAAGCGGCCGCGCAAGCGAATCCTACACCTGCGAGCCTATTAAAACTCTTGGTGCAAACATCGGAACCCGAATAATAACTCGGTGTCCGGTTATCCTATGAAGTATTTTCTTTCGCTTCTTTTATTTTTTGCCTCGCTGCATGCATCAACGTTTTACGTAAGCACCGAAGGAAGCGACAGTAACAACGGCACCCAAAATCTCCCCTTTAAAACAATACAAAAGGCGGCCGACACCGCTAAGCCTGGAGACACCGTCATGGTACTTCCTGGAATTTACCGCGAACGAATTTCGCCGGCACGCGGAGGTAAAGTAAATCAACCGATAAAATATATTTCGAGCACTCCACATAGCGCAATTGTCCGAGGATCCAACCCATGGAAGCCGCAGTGGCAAAAGTTAGGCGATCGAATTTATAAAGGGAAATTAACAGACGAGATGTTTAAGGATATGTCCATGAAGGACGGGCCTAATCCTTTTAAAATACCATTTTCATCAACACCCTATGGGCGTGATGGAAAACCAGAGTTCGACCGAAAATACCCACAGAGTAACCCAGATTTATCCTATAACTTAGGCCAGGTATTCGTAGACGATGAATGCTACATTCAAGAACCCACTGAAAGTAAAATGAAGTCTACGCCTAAGTCTTGGCGGTATGAAAACGGTGAGATTTACATAAACTTTCCCGACGATTCACCGAACAAGCATCAGGTTGAAATAACAACGCAACGAAGACTATTCGCGCCTCACCAACGGCAACTCGAGTATATCACCATCGAGGGCTTCATCTTTGAAAGATGTAGCAATCAATATCCAACTAACTTTTGGGAAAGTGAACATCCCGAATGGCAGCAAGCGGGCATGGTGGGCACCCGTTCTGGACGCTATTGGACTATAAAGAATAACATTATACGTTTCGCGAGCGCGGTAGGTATCGATTTAGGCAATGAGGGTGAAAATATGTCCGACTTAGAGAAGGGCGAAAACGGTCAAGCGGGTGGATCCAAAGGCCATCAGGTTGAGAATAATATAATTTCGGACAATGGCGCCGTGGGGACAGCTTCTTATGAAGGAACACACTTAGTTATTAAAAATAATCTAGTCGAACGAAACAATCGCATGAAGTTCACCGGGAAAAAAAGATGGGAGAGTGCAGGAATTAAACTACATGGTCCGAGTTACTCGACCGTTGAAGGAAATTTGGTCCGTAATAACTACGGGACATGGGGCATCTGGTTCGATGGAGGGGCCGGGAAAGAAACCAAGATTGTCAGAAATATCTGCGTTAACCAAGGAGTAGGTATAGATTTCGAGATAGGTTCGTCTGCATCGGCAGTTGTGGAAAAAAATATTCTAATTAACAACGACATTGGTATCCGCACGCGAGAGTCAGGTGGATTAACCATCCAAAAAAATCTTATTTTAGGCAGCAAAGTATACGGTGTGCAATTTTCCCTCGATCGCAAAAGAACCGGAAAATGGAGCGCAGCTCATTGTAATCTCTATCAGAATATTATTATTAGCAAACAAGGCCTATTACTCAAATTAACTGCACCCGATCAACTACGCAGCGAAGATAGAAAATTAGATAATAATTTTTACGATGCTCAATCAAATGAGATGCGTTTTTGTTTCGACCCCGGTGAACCTATTAATTTTAACGAATGGAAAAAATCCTGGAAGGGCTACAATGGAGAAATCGATTCTGATACCAATAGCCGATTAATTAACGGATGCAGTTTTCAGTTCGATGAAAGTAAATTAACGCTTGAATTGACCTTAAGTTTTGACCCCCAAGAAAAATCCTTACCGGGACTGAAAAAAGGTACGCAGAAAGTAATTTTACGTCCGTAACACTATTTTACCAG
>JBAXUJ010000204.1:0-2054 GCA_037129735.1 Opitutia bacterium
CGAGTACCGTTTTTTTAGTTACGGCGACGCGATGTTGATCCTGTAGATTTTACTTTTTCAGCGAGTCACGAATCTCAGTCAGCAGTTTAACCTCAGCACTAGGTCCAGGGGTGACCACAGGATCTTTTAATTTGTTAATCTGACGGATGAGTAAGAAAATAGTAAATGAGACGATTAAGAAACTAATGACGGTATTAGCGAATGAGCCGTATTTGATAATCACTGCACCCGCGGTTTCCGCATCAGCCATCGTGGCATAAGGTCCAGCAGCTTTAGTGCCTTGTTTGATGACGAAGTAGAGGTGGGAGAAGTCTACATTTCCGAGGAGTACGCCCAGCGGTGGCATGATGACGTCTTCAACGAGTGATTTGACGATGGCGCCAAAGGATGCGCCTAAGATTACACCGACCGCAAGGTCAGCCACATTACCGCGTAATGCGAATTTCTTAAATTCTTCTTTGAGTGACATGTTACTGCGTAATTACTTTTTTTCAGGTGCCGGTGTGTTCACTTTGATCACGAGAACCTCAATCTGTTTATTCAGATCCATAATCACCTCATTTTGTTTTTCGATGCGGCTATTCACTTCATTAACCTGGGCTAAGGATTTTTTACCAAATTCTTCCGACGCTTGTAAGGCCTTGGTTGTTTCTGCATTTTGCGTTTCCAGTTGAGCGACTTTTTCGTTGGTTTCTTTGAGTGTTTTTTCGGTTTTGGCTAAGGTGTCAGCCAACTCGTTTTTCTCACTTAGAGTAGCCTCATTAATTTTTAAGGTTTGTACTAATTTTTCATTAACTCGTTTGAGGTCGGCATCTTTCGCATCAATCGCTACACGGTTTTCGGCCAATTTAGTTTCTTGATCGTGGTTGAGTGTTTTTAGGGTAGCGACTTGAACGTCTAAAACGTCGATACGTACTTTCTGGGTTTCAATGGTTTCTTTCCACTGTAAGCCTTTCCACAGGATCACCGCGGCGAGTGCGATGAAGAGCACAATAACGATGGGAATAATAATCCCTTGTGGGTTAGACGCACGCGTTGGGGTGGGGGCTGGATTGAGTTCTTCGTTCATGGGTGTAAAAATTAGATTTCCCAATCTCCACTGGCTTCGGATTGGGCGAGTTGCGCTACTGTGAAACCATTCATCGATTTTTCAAACCGTTTCGAAAGCTCGCGCCAAAGATTGGCTACTTGCGGTCCGGAATTACCTTTTAAGGTGATTTTTGTGGAAATTAAATCGGGCTCCACCACTTCAAGTACCTGTTTAATTGAAATATCTTCCGCATTTCGGGCCAGACGATAGCCACCCGCTTTACCACGACGTGAATCCACTAAACCGCCTTCGCGTAATTCATTTAATAACTGAACCAGATAATTTTGAGGGATGGCTTCGAGTTTCGCGAGTTCTTCAATACGGGTGACTGTGTTGCCTTTATTGCGACGAGCTAATTGGGCCAGCACACGCAAAGAGTATTCAAGTTTGAGTGAGGCTTTCATGAAGATTTTTCGGTGGTGTTTTCGGACTTAGCGGGCTCGGCGGGCGGAGTTTGTCCAACGAGTATAAAAGTCCGATCTGGAATTTCGTTCGAGAGAATCGGGGCCTTGGGTCGGGCGAACCAAGATGTTCCCAAAAAACAGATGCCAGTGTTGTGGACGACTTGGATGGCGCGATCGTCCCAGAGTTCGATCATGTCGAAATCTTTTTTGTCGGTTACTTCTAAGTCGGGCAGTCCGTTTTCAGCTAACCATTTTTTGGTGGCGGCTAGGCCTTCTTCATTACCGGCACGGGCGGTTAAAATTTTAATTCGAATGCCCTTGGCCAACCAGGCTTGGACTCTTCGCATCATGAGAGGCACGGGCGGTCCGATGTGCGACATGCTTAACCAACGACCCGCCTCGGCGAGTGTTCCGTCTAAATCTACTCCCACCCAGGGTCCATCTTGGTCGGGTCTGGTTTCTGGTACACGCTCCTCAGGCACCGGTTCATCGGGCGCCTTAGATAGGTCGATTTCTGCAGGGGGCTTTGGCTGGAGGCCTAGGATTTTGCGCAACCATTC
>JBAXUJ010000205.1:0-2045 GCA_037129735.1 Opitutia bacterium
TTTGCCAAAAAAATATCAGGCTCATTTTGCACGGCAGTTAAAGGCGGCCTATGCCCAATGCCTTTCGGAAACTCCCCCACATCTCCCGTTACTCGAAGGAATCGTTTTTCAACAGAGCCATATTGATCGTCGTCAACTCCTCGACAATAAGTACCAGCTTTTTATAATTGTCTACCATTTTTTGTGCCGCTGGCAGTCGCCGATCTCCCAAATAAATAAGCTGTGTCCGTTTATCCTTGTTCACAGAAAAATAGGGCTGACGGTGCTTCTGCCCGTTGGTAACAATTGATCCCCTCATCATTGGACCCACTGAAGCAAGTTGACGAAGGAGTGTTTGCCTCCGTCGTTTTGCTGTAGAAATTTCTTTTAATGTCATTTCGAGCTTGTACATGGTAACTCCTTATTGTATATTAACTATGCCCACTAACATAGTTAATATAGGATAAAACCAATACCAATGTCAAGTGAATCCATGTCGTTTTATCGGATGTTTGAATCCATCGGAATCGATTCTGAACACGTCGAAAAACCAAATGGCGGAAGACCTCCGCACCTTCCCGTGTCCTCACTTATTGCAGGACTTGCATGGCACGTCTTGCAACCAGGTGGAACCCTCGCGTATAATGTGTCAATGCTCACTGGCAAACGCCTTTCCGAGTCTGCGCTGAGCGAACGACGGCAATCACTTGGAACGAAGCCGTGGCTTGCTGCTCTTGGTGTATTTCTACAACATTGTACCGACCCACTGCTTCACCCACATGTGTTTTACAAGAAATTTCGATTGGTTGGCGTCGATGGAACATCGTTCAGTGTCGCCAATACCCCTACAATAAAAGCAACAACCAGAAAAACAAAAAGTCGCCGTGGTAAGGCGGCATTTTTCAGAATCGGTTGTGTTGCAGCAGTTGTGCTCGGAACACACCGTCCATTGGCCGTACGCATCGGAGAAGACGGCGAATCAGAAGGCGAACTCGCCTCACGTATCGTTGACGCGTTCCTGGAGAATGATCTGGTGATTGGCGATCGATATTATGGTAATGGAAAATGGGCGGTACGATTCTTGACGGCCCCGGGCAGCCCTTCATTTATGGTAAGGGTTCAAGAACGGTTGCGTGCCCAAAAAATTCAAAAACTCAGTGATGGTTCTTGTCTGGTAAATGTCATAAATCCGGATACCGGTGAAGATATCATTCTGCGCCAGATCAAGGCCAAGGTTCGGCGACATGGATGTAAATGGGTAAAAATCAGATTCTGGACAAATCTGCTTGACCATCATATTTACCCGGCGAATGAATTAATTCCTCTCTATGCGATGCGATGGGAACACGAAATAGCGTTCCGTGAAATCAAGGAATATCTCCATGGGGAAAATCTTCTCTTGAGCCACACGACGATCACTGCTGCACAAGAGATTTGTGCTCTTTTCATGGCGCAAGCGGTTATCGCCACAGTTCGCTCTGATGCAGCCGGCAAATATGATATTCCAGTTATGCAAGTCAGCTTCTCACGGACCCTCGATGCATGTAGATATCTATGCTGGCTCTTGTCTCTCGCAAATGACATTATCACGCCTGAACAAATTTTGGAAATTGCAGATCGCGCTCAGCAAGAGTTAGTGAAGCAGGTATCGATGCCGAGAAGAAAACGGGGATGCCCACGACAAGTTCGCCAACCGGTTAATAAGTGGCCCCGCCTCATGAAAAATAGTTACGTCAAAGGAAAATTTGAATATGGAATCAGAAAATCATAATTGGGTTTCCGAAAGGCATTGAATTTAGAGGCCATTGAAGACCACATGAAGGATCTTGTTGCAAGGAAGGTGCCGAAAAAATTATTAAACTCTGTCGAAGAAGTATCTGAAAATGAATTTATCGAAAGCGGTGAAGTGTGGAGGATTCGCTATAAAGGCTGCGAGCCTTTCCATATAAATGCGCGTAATGGGTTGGCGTACATAGCACGACTCCTTGAGAAACCGCACGAAACCTTTCACTGTGACACGTTACTCGATTTGACGTTGGATAATCGTTTTAAGTATGACTCTGAAG
>JBAXUJ010000206.1:0-2032 GCA_037129735.1 Opitutia bacterium
CCACCTTGGCGCCCCCTTGGGGATTCGAACCCCAGTTACCTCAGTGAAAACGAGGTGTCCTGACCGGGCTAGACGAAGGGGGCACACGGTGGAATGGGAAACTTACTACCCTGACCACCTTGGTCAAGTATTTTGAAAGTTTAGAGAGATTTCGTTCCGCCAAGCTCTATCGGCCAAACAAACTACGGTCCTCTATCGGATCGGCCGAGCTCTTGGCACGATTGAGTTGTGCATTTTTAGCAAGGACGTACCCGCCCCAGGCGGCCGTTCCAATAAAAATTATTATAAAGATAAAAAGTCTGACCCGAGAGGTCGGCGGGTGATTTTTATTTTCACTCATTTTAAGATATTAACCTTCCCATGAATATTAAATCAATCCATATAAATAAATAAGTAATTTATAACCCCTAAATTACCTACCTCATGGTTTTAAAAACGAAGCCATTGCTTCTACTATTAAACACAGGGGAGGTACATGGAGAAAAATTAGCGGGAGAGCTTGAGCAGGCCAATTTTAGAGTTCAATTATTTGAAAAAGACTCTTTGGCTTTAAAATTCCTGGAGCGAAATAATGTTCACGGACTATTTGTTAGTAGTAATACACCGGAAAAAATAAAGTCGCTGATTAGGGAAATTCGTGAAACCGAAAACCCCGTGGCCATCTTTTGTTCCATGAGTGAGTGTAGCCCAGAAAATATTGCTGGGCTATTAGATCATGGCTGCGATGAGTTCTTTTCTAAGTCGTCCCCCTTGGTCGAAGTTATTGCACGCATTAAAGCCGTACTGCGTCGAAGTGATGTCGTCAAAGACCGTCAAATTACTGCTAACGTAAGCCTGGATATGGAAAAATTTAATTTTCACGGCGTAACTGTAAATCCTGGTCAGCTCGAAATTGTTTTTGATGAAAAAAATAAATTCAAATTAGGTAAAAAAGAATTAGGCATCCTCTACTACCTCGCCAGCAATCCAGGGGTTATCGTTAGTCGAAATAATTTAATCCACGCCGTCTGGGGAGTCCATGCCGACACCCGCAGCCGCTCAGTAGATCAATATATCACCAAGATTCGTATACTTTTTGAAAAATATGCTGGTGGCTTAAGTTGTTTACGCACCCTACATGGCATTGGTTATTGGTATGACCCCAAGTTATTGAGCAAGAAAAAGGTAAGTTCCTGAAATAGGACGCACTCGCTTGATTTTTAGCAGAGTTTGGCTTAATTAGACTTCATGAAAATAAAAGCTTATCTGAAACCTAGTTGCGGTTGGTCCAACGGTGTTCGTGCTATCTTAAAAAAACATCAACTGGCTTACGAAGATGTAGATATTATCAACAACCCTGCCAACTACGCAGAGATGGTTGAGCGCAGCGGCCAACGTCTTTCACCTTGTGTCGAAATTGATGGCGTGATGCTGGCCGATATTTCTGGCGATGAAGTAGAAAAATATATGTTAGAAAAAGGTTTGGTTAAACCTGTCAGTGCTGAAACCGATGTTCCCACCAATGCACCTTGCACGGATGAAGAACACGCTAAGCAACGAGCGAAGACGATTCGCTTCTTCTAAGTTACTGAGTCACGAAAGCGGCCAAAGATTCGGCCACCCAAGATCTTTGATTTTCAGCAAGTTCCGGGAAAACCGGAATACTGAGAACTTCTTGGGCAAGTTTTTCGGCCACCGGTGCATGCTCTGCTCCGCGACCAACTCCCTTGAAACATTCCTGGCGGTGAAGCGGAATGGGGTAATAGATTTCGCACCCAATTTTTCGCTCGGTTAAGAACTGTTTCAAAGCGTCTCTTCGACCATTTAAAACTCGAAGTGTAAACTGATTCCAAATCCCTTCGCCTGAAAAATCCTGAGGCAAAAGAATCTTAGCATCGCTAGGTGCATCAGGTCCATTCAGGGAAATCCCTTTAACGGTGCTTAAAAACTTGTGGTAAAAAAGGGCGTTCCCCGCACGGTCACAATTATACCTTGGAAGATGAGGCAGCTTTACGTGCAATAAAGCGGCCTGGAGTGGATCCATTCTAAAATT
>JBAXUJ010000207.1:0-2015 GCA_037129735.1 Opitutia bacterium
TCGCCGTTTGTCCTTTGCGGTTGGTAATCGGAAATAAATTGGGTCCCTGACCTGCTACACAGTCTTCGTTGATGGGTACAACTTTTCTGAGTGGAAGAATATTGGCGAGCGGTACGTATTCGCCAAAGGGAACTAAATGGCGTTTAGAATAAATAGGTCGCTGTAATCCTTCGGACGTAATCACCGCGACGCTGTTCGTATAACCCGTTTTTTCTTTATCGATAGTGCCGATGATGAGCGGGGTTTCAGCTTTAATTGCTAAACGTGTTAATAGATTTATATATGGCTGACTGGCCAGTGAGATAGGCAGTGCAGCTTCGGGCCATAAAATAAAATCAGGACGTTCACCTTTGGCGCTGGGTTGACTGGCTGAAAGGGTGAGCCCTTCGATTTTTTCGATGTGATCCTGTAATCTCACTGAGTCCCATTTTGCATTCGGATCAAAATCGGTTTGCACGACTCCTGCGGTAAATGGAATTAAATCAGCTCGACTGACTAAACTTTCACTGCAGGCGATGAAACCAAATACCACGGGTGTTAAACAAATATAAAGTTCAGGCGTGAGACGACTTAACCAGCCCAGAGGTTTAACGGCTACTAAGTTAGCTTGAGTCGTTATTTTAAGTCGAAATATCCAACTCGCGAAACCGAGATTGATCAGAACGAGAAGGGTTGAAAGTCCATAAGGGCCAACCCAAGCACAGAGAGTGAGCAGGACGGGATTACCTTCTTGGCTTGCGGAAAGTGGAAGCCAGCCGAAGCCCGTTAAGAATGTTGATCGGACCCATTCGAGTAGTCCCCAGGCACCCGCTAAACCAAGCAGATAAAGTAGGCGAATAGGGAGCGTAGCTTTTTCAGTCGCAGGAAAAATCCAACGTAGGGCAACTAACCATAAAAATAAATACAGTGCACAATAGGCGGTGAGTAAGATTAAGCCGATATAACCTAGAGGCGGGTAGACGTGTCGTAGCCAGATAAGCAGACCTGTCCAAAGAATCCAACTGACGCCCCAGGCCGCTTGGCGCCAAATCTTCCAAGGTATTTTCTGAGTGGTTGAAAGAGTCGCGGGAATGAGTGCGAAGAGGGCCACGAAGGGATGTCCGACGGGGCCAAAGGAAAAAAATAATAATAATCCGGTTAGGCCTATTCCCAACCAAGCTATCAGGACTGGCGACTTGAAGATTGAAGGTCGCTCAAGGGTCATTCGGAAACAGGTTCAACAACTTCCCAGCCTTCTTCGCGAACCAGTACCTCGGCCTTCTTCCATTTCATCTCTTGCACGTCGTTACCTTTGCGAATTTTGACCATGTCATTGCGTCCAATTTTAGGGGTCGCGCGACGGAACGGTTCAGCCTTCGGTTGATTGTCGGAAGTTTTATTAGCAGTGTCTTCAGGTGTGCCAGGTTCGGCGGGTCCAGTGGCGATGGCACGGCCTTGAGCTGAGCGTAGTAAAGATTCGAGAGCTTCCATCGATGAAGCAGTACGGAAAAGACCGGAGCAAACTTCGGATCGCAGCTGGCGCATTAAGTCTGAGAACGTACGGTATGCTTCAGTTTTGTATTCGTTTAATGGGTCTTTTTGTGCGTATCCACGGAGGCCGACCGCACGACGGAGTTCGTCCATGTCGGTCAAATGATTCTGCCAATTTTTATCAATCGCCCGAATTAAAAGATGACGTTCTAAATAATGGAGAGCTTCTTTTGATTCATATTTTTCCCGACTCTCTTGAAGCTCGTTAATTTTCTTCATGATATAAGCGGCTGCTAAATCACGATTCAGGGTAAGAATTTCCTCAATAGCGATGCGGATAGGGAAGCATTGCGAAAACCAGGAAAGGAAAACTTCGGCGCCTTCGCGGTCTGCCATGCGATCGCTGTCCGGATAAATTAAGCTAACACGTTCATCGACCTCTTCGGCGATGACTTCGAGAATGTTTTTACGGGTATTAGCATCGACCAAGGAACGATTTCTTAGACCGTAGATAATCTGACGCTGATAATTGAGTACGTCATCAT
>JBAXUJ010000208.1:0-2009 GCA_037129735.1 Opitutia bacterium
TTCTCCAAAAAATCCGATCACGACAAGGAGGAGCGTGGTTACTGGCCTTAACTTATATTATTTTAGGAACCGTTTTGCGCCTCGGTTTTCTGGTCGCCTCAGCTTCTGAAGTCACTTGGTCGTGGACAACTTTTGCTGCTCTTTTAATCGGGTTTATTTTTGACATCGCGATGGCGGGATTTTTTACCATCCCTTTTGCGTTCATCAGTAGCTTTTGTAAGTCGGAGCGTTTTCGTTTATTTTTAATTCCTCTTTGGTGTTTCGGAGTTTTTCTTTTCACCTTCTGGAAAATCTCCGAAATTCTTTTTTGGCAGGAGTTCGCTGTTCGCTTCAACTTTATCGCGGTTGATTATTTAGTTTATACGAGCGAAGTGGTTAAAAATATTCGCGAGTCATACAATATGCCGCTCATCTTTTTAGCGGTGTTCTCACTAGCAGCTGGGTTTTATTTCCTCTGGCGTAAGTGTGGTTACACTCAGCTGTGGTCGGAGGGGGTGGCTAATGATTCTACCCCACGTTGGTGGACGCCGCTGGTACTGGCTGTGCCAGTTCTGATTATCCCTAGTTATAGCTATTTTGTTGGGAAACATGATCTAAAGAAGTCTTCGGATGCCGATTCGAGCTTTGGTGAACGCGTCGTCGCTGGCTTGCGTCACATGGGCGATATTCAGCCGAGTTTCGCGAATAGCTACGAAACAGAAATCGCTAAGAATGGTGAGTACTCTTTCTTAACAGCGTTTTGGGCCAATCAATTAGAATGGCGTCGCTTCTATCCTTCACGCGATAACGCTCCGGCTGCGCTACGTGAAATTTTAACTTCCGAAACGAACGATAGTAAAAAAGCAGACATCACTCGTGAAATTAAAGCGTCTGGCTCAGCTCAAAAATATAATGTGATTCAAATCACTGTCGAAAGTTTGAGCGCAGAATTTTTAAGTTGTTACGGTATTGATCCCTACGCCTCACAAACATTAACACCTAACTTAGATCGCATCTCTCGTGAGTCATTGTGGTTCCGACACTGCTACGCTGGGGGGACACGGACGGTGCGGGGGATGGAGGGTTTAACCTTATCGATTCCACCTATTCCTGGTCAGTCTGTATTGCGTCGACGTGGCTGTGAAAACTTAAATACATTAGGTTCGGTTCTTAACCACGAGGGATACGATTCAGCCTTTATTTACGGGGGTGATGGCTTCTTCGACAACATGAACTATTTCTTCTCTACCAACGGTTATCGCGTGGTAGATTTGCCCCGTCAATTGGCTGCTGGAAAGAAAACCACCTTTGAAAACGCCTGGGGCGCTTGCGATGAAGATGCGTTTAATTGGTCACTCGATGAAGCGGATAAGTCTTTCGCCGCAGGTAAGCTATTTCATCATTTCGTTATGACCACATCAAATCATCGGCCTTATACTTGGCCGAGTGGTAAGATTGATCCTAAATTACAAAATCGCGAGGGCGGGGTGGCGTATACCGATTTCGCTATCGGTGCTTTTCTCAAAGCAGCAGAATCCAAACCTTGGTTTAAAAACACGATTTTTGTAATTGTTGCCGATCACTGCGCTTCGGTTGCTGGTAAACAAGAGCTGGAAATCAAAAAATATGAAATCCCACTTTTCATTTGGGCCCCAGGATTCGTTAAGCCTCAGGTCTTTGAGCCGATGATGAGTCAGATTGATACTGTCCCGACACTTCTAGGGTTAATGAATATTTCTTACACGTCGCGCTTTGTGGGCACCGATGTGATGAAGCCCGATTATCAGCCACGTGCCTTCATCAGTAACTATCAAAAAGTGGCCGTGCTTCGTCCCAATGGCCTTTTGACGGTACTCAAGCCTGTGCGCCAAGTTCAACAGTACTGGGCAGATTTAGGTACAGGTAGTTTGAAAGTCATTGAGAAAGATAAAATGGATTCGGCTGCTACAGATGAAGCCTTGCGCTATTATCAGGGCACCGATGAACTCTTTAATCATGGCGGATTACTCAACCCAGCCCACTAGTTTTAA
>JBAXUJ010000209.1:0-1975 GCA_037129735.1 Opitutia bacterium
GCAATTTTATCGCGAGCTTCTTCGATGTCAGACATCTCAACCTTATCGCGATTGCGACGACCGGCATGCAATGCACCTTCGTTTAATAAATTTGCTAAATCAGCGCCCGACATTCCTGTGGTGATACGAGCGATACGATTTAAATCAACTGAGGGCGCTAATTGGAAACGTTTAGCGTGAACCGCGAGCACCGCTTCACGGCCTCGTAAGTCAGGTAAATCTACGAAGACTTGGCGATCGAAACGACCTGGACGTAAGAGAGCTTGATCGAGCACATCAGCACGATTGGTCGCACCGATAACGATGACGCCGGCCTGACCATCAAAGCCATCCATCTCAACGAGTAACGAGTTAAGTGTTTGTTCACGTTCATCATTTCCGCCACCGACGCCAGCGCCGCGTTGACGGCCAACTGCGTCGATTTCATCAATAAATACAATACAAGGAGCGAGCTTGCGGGCTTGCTCAAAAGTGTCGCGAACGCGAGCTGCACCCACGCCGACAAACATTTCAACGAAGTCAGAACCGCTGATACTTAAGAAAGGAACTTTAGCTTCTCCGGCGACAGCACGTGCGAGAAGTGTCTTACCAGTTCCGGGAGGTCCGACCATTAAAATGCCTTTCGGAATAGACGCACCCATTTTGGTGAAGCGTTTGGGATCACGGAGAAAATCCACAATCTCTTTCACTTCTTCTTTCGCTTCATCACATCCAGCCACGTCTTTAAAAGTAGTACCTTCATTTTCGTTCGCATTTAAACGAGCGCGGGATTTTGCAAACTGCATCGCACCCTTGTTCGCACTGCGTAAAAAGCGGTACATCATGTAGAGCACCAAGCCTGAAATCAGTAGGGTTGGCAGAACATTGTAGAGGAACATGGTTAATCCCGTCTGTTCTGGAACTTCCTTGAACGCGTCTTTAGCTACCGCACCACGTAGACCTTCAAATTCTTTTTCGGTTAAACGACCTTTGGCTTGGAACCTAGTCTTGTCATCAGCGGCAGCGCCTTTGACATCTAATTCTCCAGTGACTTCATACCAGTTATTAGAACCAGCGGTGGAGTCCGATTTGATTGAAATATTTTTTACCTTCTTCTCTTGAGCGAGAGATAGGACTTCGGTCACGCTCAATTTCTGAACGCTATTGGCGGGCGGGGCACTGTAGTTCACTAGCAGTGCAACTAGACCAATTAAAATGATCCATACGATTAAAGGCTTAGCTTTAACACGGTTATTATCCTCGTTGTTGTCTTGGCTCATCGGGGGAAGGTTTAAATTAAGCAGGGGTTAAGCCAAGTCAATCGGAGAGCCCCTTTAACGGGTCCATTTAACCTGTATAATTCCGCCGGCGGATTAGAAGGAACCCAGATGATTTCTTGATTTAAAAGAACAACCGGAAGGTTTTCGCGCAACTCTGACGGCACTTTCCTGTTAATTAAAAGATCCGAAACTTTAGCAGTTCCACTAGACCCCAATGGTTGATAGCGATCCCCTTCCATTCTACCCCTCCAGGAAATTACGCCCACCGCCGCGGGAGACAGATAGACTTCTTTGGTGGGCGGAATGTCTCCCCGTGACAATTTTGCCCAGAGATTTTCGTCCACAGTCACCACCTCCGCCAACAAGCCCGTTTCGCCATCGAGCACACCCAGAGTCAGGCGTCGTGCCTGCGTTCCCAAAGGTGCCAAGGCTTCAGGCGTTAAAAAACATTTTCCGTTTTTAATTTTAACTAATTTTGAAAGCACCGACATCTGAACATCGGTGCCTGCACATAAATGTTTTACTAAAAGCTCCAACGAGGCGCCCTGCACGGCACCTAATCCACACTCCTGTAGAAATTCATGGATTACGACATAGGCTAAGGCTACGGGTCGATTTTTCAGAGCACTCACTTCTAAAACTCCTTCGGAATTTTTTACGCAGCCTAAATCCTTAGCCCAGGTTAATAAGGCTGAACGAGCCTGCTCAATGATGTC
>JBAXUJ010000021.1:0-13968 GCA_037129735.1 Opitutia bacterium
ACGATGACAACTCCCCAGATTGGAAACTACGGAGTGAACGAAGATGATTTTGAATCCGCTCGTCCGCACGTCGCTGGATTTGTCGTTCGTGAACTTTCGCCCATTGTTTCTAATTGGAGAGCTACTACCGATCTCAGCACTTGGTTAAAGAAATATGGTATTCCTGGAATTGAAGGAATCGACACTCGCTCTTTAACTAAAAAACTTCGCTCCGCTGGGGTGATGAAAGCGTGTCTTTCAACGGAAGCTATTTCCGATGAAGAAGCATTAAAACGTGCACGCGCTTGGACGGGTACCGTCGGTGCTGACTTCGTTAAAGATGTTACCTGCAAAGCAGCTTATAATTTTAATAAGACTGCAGGCGACTGTAAGCCATTTACCGTAGTTGGAACTCACTTAAATAAGCCTAAGAATAAGCCCGTGCAGTATCGTATCGCTGCGTATGACTTTGGGGCGAAGACCTCGATTTTCCGTCGCTTAGTGGATTCCGGTTTCGACGTACAAGTTTTCCCAGCCACGACGCCCGCTTCAGAGATTCGAGCTTACAATCCTGATGGGGTATTTTTATCGAATGGTCCTGGCGATCCTGCGGCGTTGAAGTATGCACACGAAGCCGTTTCGGATTTAATTAAGTCCTATCCTGTTTTTGGAATTTGTTTAGGTCATCAAATCATCACGCATGCGATTGGTGCATCGACGTATAAATTAAAATTTGGACACCGTGGAGGGAATCAACCGGTGAAGAATACCGAAGAGGGTAGAGTTTCTATTACGGCGCAGAATCACGGCTTTGCTTCGAAGCCTGAAGAACTCGAGCGTTGTGGTGCGATTGTGACGGAAGTGAATTTGAATGACGGCACCGTCTCGGGACTACGTCTGAAAGATAAGCCTGTGTTTTCAGTACAATATCACCCTGAAGCTGGGCCAGGTCCGAACGATGCCGACGTTCTGTTTGATCACTTCTACGATTTGATTGCTAAGAGCAAAGCGTCGAAGAAGTAATCTTACAGTTCAACCTGCATACCTAATTCAACGACTCGACCAGGAGGAAGGTTAAAGTAGGCCGTGGCAGAAAGGGCGTTGCGGTTAAGCACTTCAAATAATTTTTCTTGGACCGTGTTGAGTGAAATATTTTTCTCGGCACGGACGATGGTTTCGCGACTGAGGAAATAAGTGACCTCCATGGGATTCGGTTCAATTCCCAACTCTTTGTACGCGGCATCCAGAATCGGATAGATGTCTTGTTTTTCGCGGAAACCAAATTTTCCAGTGATTCTCATGACCGGAGGAAACTCGTTGCGATTACCTACTAAAACGAAGCCATGACCGTGGGTGGTAATGGACACCCTTTCTTCATTTCTAACAAACGCACGTGAATCATCCACGGTGAGAGTAATCACGATTATATGATCATGGAGAACCTTATTGTGCTTAAGGTTGTGAGCGAGAGCCATCGGGACGGAGTTATTTCCGCCTGAGAGATAGACTGCGGTGCCTTTAACTCGGCTCAATTTTCCAACCTTAAAACGCTCTTCCACGCTTTCGATAAAGAATTTAAAGTCATCATTTTTCTCGGCTTCGGCGAGTTTGGTGCGCATCGCAATACGACCTTTGTTCCAGACCGACATGATGTAATACAGAACGAAACCGATGGCGAGAGGGAGCCAGCCATTTTCAAAAATCTTGGTCGCGTTTCCACTGATGAAGAGAATTTCCATCATTAAAATCGGCGAGACGATGATGTAGGAAGTTGCTACAGGGAATTTCTTTATCTTATGCAAATACTGAGCGTACAAAATAGTAGTCACGAGCATCGTGCCACTCACGGAAATACCGTAGGCACTCGCTAGATTTTCTGACGAACGATATTGAAGTACTAAAAAGACTGAACCCGCCAAGAGTAACCAATTTACTACCGGCATGTAGATTTGTCCTGATTCTTGATCGGAAGTGTAGGAAATGCGCATCCGAGGTAAGAAGTTTAATTGGATGGCTTGAACAGTGGTAGAGAAAGCACCAGCGATTAAAGCTTGAGAGGCGATGATTGCCGCAAGCGTCGCAATCACCACGAGAGGAATTTGCGACCAAGCGGGGGCCATATTATAAAATGGATTATAAGAGCCGCTGAGAATGTGAGATTGATTGGCGATGGCCCAAGCTCCTTGTCCGAGGTAATTTAAAATAAGGGCAGGGAAGACGATGAAATACCAGCCTGCACGAATCGGTTTTTCACCGAAGTGTCCCATGTCCGCATAGAGTGCTTCGGCACCTGTAACCGCTAAGAAAACCGCACCCAGAACCACGATTCCGATACCAGGACTATTCACCATAAAATCGATCGCGACCATCGGTTTGAATGCTTCGTATACGAGGAGGGATTCTTTGTGATATTGGTAGAGGGAATTAACTCCAGTGGCAGCGATCACGGCGAACCACACTAAGGTAATGGGACCGAAATACATACCCACTTTTCCGGAACCACGTTTTTGAAGTGCAAAGATTCCAATTAAAATGATGACAGCGGTGACGGGGATGAAATAACGAATCAACCCTGAGCTAGAAGTGGTTTGTTCTTTAACGCCTTCGAGGGCTGATAAAACAGAAATTGCAGGAGTGATGACTCCGTCGCCAAATAAAAGTGCTGTTCCGAAAACTCCTAGTAGGATGAGAATATTGCGATGCTTAGGTTTACTGGTGGGGTTGTCTGTGCCTGGTTTGATTTTTTCTTGGTCGCTATTTTTGGAGGCAAGAGAGACTAGCGTCATGATGCCGCCTTCGCCGTCATCGTTAGCATCCATCATAAATAGAACATATTTTACGGTAACGACTAAGATGAGAGACCAAATGATGAGCGAGAGTGCAGGTACGATTACTTGCTCGGGAGTGGCGCCTTCATGTAATCCATTACGAATACATTCTCTAAATGCGTAAAGTGGGCTCGTTCCAATATCGCCGAAAACAACTCCCAATGCCGCGATCGTTGAAGCCAGCGTGATTCGCTGAATGGGGGTTGAAGAGGTCGGTTTAGCCGTTGCCTCCGGATTGGCTTCTTTCATGGAATTGAGTTATTCACATTGAGGCATCTTTTACCTGAACGCAAAACCAAACCAAGTAGCTGGGGCTTGCCTTTTTGTCACACTTCGGCAATTTTGGGCTTTCCTGCTTCATTTAGCCCCTTTCCAAATAAACAAATATGAAAACCACCCCTCACGCACTGTTCTCCTATATAGCGGAAGCCGCACCAGCCGCACCAGCTGATGCACCGGCCAATCCGTTTTTACCCTTAATCGGGTATGCACTGCTTTTTGCAGCGATGTATTTCTTCCTTTTTGCTCCCGCACGTAAGGCGCAAAAAGAACGCGAAAAGCTTCAATCACAATTGGAAGTGGGTCAGGAAATTATGACGTCCACCGGAATTTACGGACGTATTACCCATATCACTGATTCGCGTGTCACGATCGAGTTAGACAGCGGAAAAATGACGATTCATAAAAGTTCCGTTGCTGGTTTAGCATCGGATGAATCCAAAGTGCTTTCTGCTTAACCTTTAACACTAAAAATACTATGACATCCAGGACATGGTTCTGGAAGGTTGGCCTCTCATTGGTTGCACTTGCTTGTGCGGTTTATGAGTTCTACCCAATCGCTCCAACCCCACTCGAAGAGTTTGTTCCGACTCAGGTTATCAACCAGTCGGCCGAATTTACTAAAATTCATCAAGAGGCCAAAACACGCGTAGCGAACAGCAAAATCAGTACGATCGCTGCTGATCAAAAAGCCGTTTCTTACTACCAAGCACTGCGTGATATTGGAGAAGGTAAAGGCCGGGCAACGGGCGTCGATTTGCGCACTTTCTTTTTTGACGAGAAGGATTTCATTCGTGAGCCTGACCAGAATAAAAGAAATATTATCGTACTGAAACAGTTACTACTGCGCTCCCAAGGTAGATTGAAATTAGGTTTAGATTTACAAGGTGGAGTTTCATTCACGCTTAAGGTTGATCCGACTGGCGCAGAATCTGGTGTGAAGTCTGGAAACGAAAAAGCCAACGTTTCACATTCTGAAATGGTCAATCAGGCTGTTCAAGTGATGGAACAACGCGTTAATCAATTCGGCGTAGCTGAACCTGTTTTACGTCCGGTCGGTGATTTGTCCCTCGAAATCCAACTTCCTGGAGAAGATGCCGCCAATAATCCCGATGTCATCGACGCGTTGAAGAAACCAGCTAAACTCGAGTTTAGACAAGTGTATCGCGGTCGCCGTCCATTGGACGAGGAACGTGAGCACTCTACGAAATCGTTGGAAGATGAGAGCGGTGCTACCGCCGTTTATGAAGTTTTAACTGAGCGTAACGTCGATCGTCGCACGGGTGAGACTCGGGTTTCTAAATATTATGTGCGCAAACGTGCCGACGCAACGGGTGCCATTATTAAATCATCTTCGGCACGTTCTGATGATGGTATGTCGTTCTACGTTGATATGAAGTTTACGAACGAAGGTTCGCAGAAGTTCGGAGACTTAACCGCTAAGATTGCGGAAGCTAATGGTCGGACAAACTCACTTGGACAATTAGCTGTCGTTCTCGATGGTGTGCTTCAGTCCGCTCCTACGGTGCGAGAAGCTATTCGTAGCACGGGTGCGACTATTACAGGTTCCTTCACTCGCGAAGAAGCGATTAATCTTTCTAACGTTTTAAATAATCCGTTGGAGTTTCCGTTGATCACTCAAGACGTGACCTCTGTAGGTCCATCACTGGCGAAAGACGCTCAAGATAAATCAGTCGTCGCATCGGTCGTTGCGGTTGGTCTGGTTATTTTATTCATGGTCGGCTTCTACGTTTGGGGCGGATTCATCGCCGTGATTGGAATGGTGTTGAATTTATTCCTCATGCTGGGTGCGATGGCTTATCTGGGAGCTACGATTACCTTACCTGGTGTGGCGGCGTTGGTCTTAACTCTGGGTATGGCTGTTGATGCTAACATCTTAATCCTTGAGCGTGTTCGTGAAGAAGCGCGTGTAGGCAAAGATCGTGCGGCCTCACTGCGCGAAGGATACAATCGAGCGATGTGGACGATTGTGGATGCGAACTTAACTCACTTACTCGTTGCGATTATTCTCGCTACGATGGGTACGGGACCAGTTCGCGGATTCGGTATCACACTGATTATCGGTATCTTTACGACATTGTTTACAACGCTCGTGACCTGCCGAGGTATCCAAGAGTTTGCCTTAGAGAACGGAATCATGAGTCGTCTATTCGGACTCCCGGTATTTAAGCACACGCTGGATATTCACTTCTTAAAGTATGCTCGCGTGGCCTTTATTGTATCATGGCTAATTATCGCGCTCGGTATTAGTGAGCTCGCCTACAAAGGAAAAGACGCTTTCGGTAAGGATTTCCGTGGTGGCGAATCGACTATGATTGCGCTGAATGACGCCGTCAAAGTAGACACCAATAAGGTTGTTCAGATAGCCACAACGGTGGGTCTCCCTGACACTACGATTACGGTGCAGAAGCCCATTGGTGGAGGTGAAACGCGACTCCGTATTGAAACTGAATTATCTAAGGACCACGGAAAAGCCGACTTCGCTAATTTAGTTAAGATTGTTGATCAGATTAAGAAGGATTATCCACAGATCTTGAAGGATCCACAGGCTCCCACGGATAAAATATTATTAGTGCGTGAAGCGATTGGTGGATCAGTCAGTAATGAATTACGTTTCAATGCCATCCTATCAGTTATTTTAGCACTCGTAGGTATTGGCATTTACGTTTCGTTACGTTTCGAAACTGGGTTCGGTATCGCGGCAATGGTCGCTACGTTGCACGACGTACTCATGACGGTGGCACTGTTCGTCTTCTTTGGAGGACAGTTTAATGCCGCACTCATTGCAGCGATTTTATTAATCATCGGTTACTCCGTGAATGATACCATCGTTGTCTTTGATCGTATCCGTGAAGAGTTAGAGAATAATCCGACTCGTTCGTTGCGCGATGTCATTCACTTCGCGATCAACCGGACGATGTCCCGTACGATTCTTACTTCATCCACCGTTTTCCTGTGTGCGGTTGCTCTTTGGGCATTCGGTGCTGGTGATGTTCGTCTTTATGGCGAAGTTTTCATCTACGGTGTACTCACGGGAACATTCTCTTCCATTTTCATCGCAAGTCCGATTTTCTATTGGTGGCACAAAGGTGAACGCAAAGGTGTAGATGCAGCGGAACGCCCTCGTCGCTACTCATGGGAGGCTGGATCTGACGCCTAAAAATCACTCTTATGGCCGCTTGGTTATATCGAGCTGCAGACGGTGGCCTGGCCCAACGTATTGCATCGAGTTTAGGAATCTCTGAACCAGTTGCGCATGTGTTAGCACGTATGTTTGCGGATGAGTCGCAGGCTGAACAACATTTGCGTCCGCAACTTTCGCATGTCTCCGATCCTTTTGCGGTCGGTAATTTACGTGTTGCCGCTGAAAGAATTCTTTTAGCCGTGAGTCAGAAGCAACGCATCGCCATCTTGGGTGATTATGACGTAGACGGAGTTTCGAGCACGGCGATGTTGGTGCATCTGCTTCGTCGTTTGGGAGCCGAGCCCGCCGCTTTTGTGCCTCGTCGATTAGAAGAAGGCTATGGTCTCACCATGGCGGCATTGGAACGCGTGGTGAAAGAAGCACAGCCTCAATTATTTATCGCTCTAGATTGTGGCACTAACTCCATTTCCGAAATTGAGTTTTTAAAATCGAACGGCGTGGAAGTCATCGTCGTCGACCACCACGTCGCTAAGTCCGCACCAGCGGATTGTATTTTAGTTAACCCTAGGGTGAATGATGATGCTCAGGTTCCTTGGCAAACGCTCTGTACCGCAGGATTAGTTTTTAAATTAATCCACGGAATATTAAAAGTATTGAGATTAGCAGGCGATCCACGCGGTACTAATATCGCAGTCAAAGAGTATCTCGATTTAGCGGCCTTGGGTACGATTGCTGACTTAGTTCCTTTACTCACTGAAAATCGAATCATTGCAGCCCATGGATTGAAAGCTTTGAGTGAAGCAAAGCGTCCTGGAGTTAGAGCGCTCATCGCAGTCAGTGGAATGGAGCCCGGAGCCACCCTGAGTTCGGTGGATGTTTCATATCGGATCGGTCCACGAATTAACGCCAGTGGAAGATTGGCCGATGCTTCATTACCCTTGAATTTATTACTGGCAGAAACAGTTCAGGATTCTGAACGCGATGCTGAGTTGCTAGATCAAATTAATCGGGAGCGACAAGAAATTGATAAGCGCGTGACTGACGACGCGACCGAGCAGGCGAAATCCATGGGAGAGCAGGAGGGTTACGTTCTATTTGGCGACTGGCATCCTGGTGTCGTGGGCATTGCCGCAGGTAAAATCTGTCGGGCTATGGATCGTCCGGTTATTGTTTTAGGAAAAGAAGGTGAAATCGCTAAGGGCTCCGGTCGTAGTATTCCGGGAGTGAATTTAGTCGAAGCACTTAATTCCTGTGCCGATATTTTAAAAACCTACGGTGGTCACCCGATGGCCGTGGGTATTTCGCTCTCTGCTTCGGATGTAGAACAGTTTCGTGCTAAGTTTACTGCTGCCGTTGCATTGCAGAAAAAGAGTACCAACTTGGTAACGGACAGTCGTGATTTAGATATCACGCATTGGTTAAAATTAAATGAAATCAACGAAGGGCTACTCGATGACATGGAATTGCTCCAACCTTACGGTGAATCTAATAGTGAACCGATTTTTGGGGTGAGGGGATTTGTTTTTGATAAAAGTCCAACCCAGTTCGGAGAAGGGAATATCAGATTTCAGATTTCACTCTCTGCCCAGCGTCGACTTAGTTTTATTGCTTGGAGGATGAGTAGCCGGATTCCGGAAATCGGTAAATCGGTAGATTTAGCCGTTAAACTTGCCTGGAATCGTTGGCAGGGTCGAAAGAGCATTCAGGTTGAAATTGTCGATTGGCGCTATTCTGCCTAAGAAATCTTGAAACCTTCAAAGGTTTTACCTGTAATACTTCATACCCCTATGAAGAAATTTTTAACTACACTCTTAATGTGTTCATCCGCTTTGGTAGCGGCTGATGTACCTCAGCGCAAATTACTCTTTTTCACTAAGTCGAGTGGCTATGAACACGCAGTCATTTCTTGGAAAGACGGCGCTCCTAGCTTTGCGGAAAAAGAATTACAAAAACTGGGTGCTGAGAATAACTGGAAATTTGAATTCTCCAAAGATGGTTCCAAATTCTCCAACGAGTATCTCGCACAATTTGATGCACTCGTGTTTTACACCACGGGTGACCTATGTGATAAGGGTAGAGACGGCAACCCGCCCATGACACCTGCAGGCAAACAAGCCATTTTTGATTTCGTTAAAGCTGGTAAAGGCTTTGTCGGCATCCATTCTGCTACGGATACATTTCATACCGATAACGAAGCCGATAAAGGTCCTGAGCGTTATGTAAATCACTGCGAAAAAGCTGATCCTTATGTTCACTTTTTGGGCGCTGAGTTTATTATTCACGGTAAACAACAGGAGGCCAAAAATACGGTAATTGACCCCAAGTTTCCAGGATTCGAAAAGGTCGGCGAGTCGTTCACCTTCACGGAAGAGTGGTATTCTTTAAAAGACTATAAGGACGATATTCACGTTCTCACAGTGATAGACTCACCCAAAATGGAAGGAACTATGTATGACCGCCCCGCCTATCCTAATTGCTGGGCTCGTGCGGAAGGCAAGGGACGTGTTTTCTATACTGCGATGGGACACCGCGAAGACGTCTGGACTAATCCTATTTTCCGTCAGATCCTCGTCGGTGGCATTAAATTCGCTACAGGTGATGCTGTTGCTGACTTAACGCCTAATTTAAAGACGGTGGCACCAGGTTCTGAAAAGAATCCCAAATACGTTCCACAGCCAGTGAAGAAAGTGGTTCCAGCTCCTGCGGCTACACCGGTAAAGAACTAAGCGAGTTTTTTAATTTCTAGATAATCGATCATCTCAACAGGGGTGACCGAGAGTCGATTGCCAGGTCTTAAAATTAACAGGTTACGCAGCTTCTTATTTTCACGAAGCTGTGGCAGTGTTACTACCCGCTTAAATTTTTGGACGAATGATACTTCGATACAGCTCCAGCGTGGATTCTTCAGATCTGATTTAGCGTCATAATAGTCTGACTTGGAATCGAACTGAGTGAGGTCGGTGAAAGCGACTTTTGAAACACGTGCTATGCCCACGATTCCAGGTTCAGCGCAGTTCGAATGATAAAAGAGGACGATATCATTTAATTTCGCAGCCTTCATATAATTGCGGGCTTGGTAATTACGCACACCCGTCCACGGCTCTTTTTTACGTTTCTGTAAATCGTCGATGGAGAACTCATCCGGTTCCGATTTCATTAGCCAAATGTTCATGTCTTTATAACTCGCAGATTACTTGCGATGACAAGTTTTGAAAATACATTTTACTGTCGTTGCACTTTTAGAATTACTAAATTACTTATTTCTAAATGCGTTTGTTTGATTCCCATTGTCATCCGCTCTCCCTTATTAAAAAGGGCAAGGTGGAGTCATGGTTAAAAGAAATTAAAGCAGTGGGATTAGAAGGGGTAATAGCGATAGGTACAGATTTGGCTGACTGGACCGAATACCGAAATTTAGCCGAATCACATCCTAAATTTATTCATTATACTGTGGGGCTTCATCCAGGGTATGTCACCGAGGGGTGGGAAGAAACTGTTGCCGCCATCTCGCCTTATTTTGCTGATGATAGACATCCCGTTGCGCTCGGGGAGATTGGTTTAGACTATTACCGTTTGCCGGAGGATCCCAGTGAAGCTGCACAAATTAAGGAATGGCAGAAAGGAGCTTTTCAACAACAGTTGAGATTAGCGTATCAGTTTGGATGTCCGATTGTAATTCATTCACGTCACGCTTTTCATGACTGTGTGAAGATGATTGATGACAGCCGCGTCGACTGGAAAAAAGTTGTCTTCCATTGTTTCACGGAGGGACCCGAATGCGTGAACGAGTTAAACAAGCGGGGAGGTCGCGCATCATTCACGGGTGTGATTACTTATCCCAACGCGCCTAATGTGACGGCAGCTTTAAAGGCGCAGGGGTTAACTCGACTCATGCTCGAAACCGATGCTCCTTATTTAACTCCGCAATCCAAACGCGGTCAGGAAAACTCTTCTGCTTATTTAGCTGAGATTGCTGAAAAAGCGGGGGAAATTCTTAATTTGCCGGCGGATGAAATTGCTGCCGTTGCCACGTTAAATACCCGACAATTCTTTAGTATTTAATTGGGTTGAAACCTGATTGTCACAATTCTGACGCATAAAAAGGGTATTCGTATAATACGATACAGATAGATGACAAATTCGCGTCGAGGAGTTAACGAACAAGGTTTAAAAGTCGCATTAGGACCTCTGGGATGGGCGACTCCAGTACTTGATAAGTTTTTTAATTCACGCCAGTTCGATGAATTTTTGGAAAGATTACTCGTCGCCGGACGATCAGATTTTTTTGCTTCAGCCAAAGAACAGGCACAACTTTCATCTACATGGAATGATTCCTGCCTAGCACGAATTCCGCGTGAAGGGCCGCTCGTCATTATGGCCAATCATCCGCATGGATTAGCCGATGGTATTGTGGCTATGGATTTTTTACTTCGTGTTCGCTCGGATGTTTTGGTTGTGGGCAATCGCTGGCTGGCGCAAATTCCGGGGATCCGTCCCTGGTTAATTGAGGTAAATCCATTTGATCCCAATCAAGCTGACTTTGGTAACTTAGCGGGCACCCGACGAATTCTGACCCACCTTAAATCGGGCGGCGCGATTCTAACTTTCCCTTCGGGTGAGGTTTCTAGTTTCACTTTTAGTGCGATGAAAGCACAGGATCCTGTGTGGTCGCCGCAAGTAGTTCGTATGGCTCGTATCGCTAAAGCCTCGATTTTACCCTTACACATTGAGGGCAGTAATTCGACGACTTTCCATTCGCTCGGCTATATCCACTCTAAATTACGGACCTTAATGTTATTGCGGGAGTTTAATTCCAAAAAAGGAAAAGTGATTAGACTGAGAACTGCGAAAGCCGTTCATCACACACAACTAGAAGACCATCCGGACGATGAAGAAGCCACGAGTTTCCTGCGTTTGCGCTGTGAGCTCTTACAAAATCGAAAAGATGAGCCCGTTAAAAAAACTGCCAAAGAGACCAGTCATTGGGCTCAAGTCATTCCGCCTATTAATCCTAAGTTAATTCGTGCGGAATTAGAAAGTTTACCGACCGAAGATCTTTTACTGACCAGCGGAGATTTTAAAATTTACCGTTTTCTGGGTTCGGAGTTGCCGCATACCATGAAAGAAATTGGACGCCTCCGCGAAATTACTTTCCGTGCTGTGTCCGAAGGTACGGGATTGGATTGTGACCGCGATGCTTTCGATGATTGGTACGACCAACTTATTTTATGGGAC
Source organism: Opitutia bacterium (assembly GCA_037129735.1). GTDB lineage: Bacteria > Verrucomicrobiota > Verrucomicrobiia > Opitutales > UBA953 > UBA953. The sequence goes on from JBAXUJ010000021.1 coordinate 11,488, forward strand.
GATAAAGAGTCGAAGATTGTCGGTGGTTATCGCTTAGGACCGACCAACCGAATTCTTCCTCAAAAGGGTAAGCACGGAATGTACACGGCTACTTTGTTTGATTTTAAAGGTGAGTTCTTCCGTCGCATGGACCCAGCTTTAGAAATGGGTCGTTCATTTATCCGTGAAGAATATCAGCGCAAACCCACGAGCCTTCCTTTATTGTGGCGCGGTATCGGACGCTATGTCGTAAGATTTCCTCAGTACCATTTATTATTCGGCCCAGTGAGTATCAATCCAGAGTACGGTCAGGCTTCGAAGGATTTGATTTTATCGTATTTAAAACATAATCGTACCGCCGAAGATTTAGCACCGCTTGTGCGTGCAAAAAATCCACCACGCTCAATGAGTCTACGTGATGCGGACCTAGAAGTTCTGCAACGCTGCGCGTTCGACTTGGAACACGTTTCGGGTTTAGTCAGCGATCTCGAGCCTGATGCCAAAGCAGTGCCCGTACTTTTAAAGCATTACTTAAAGTTAAACGGCAGACTGATTGCCTTTAATGTGGATCAAGGTTTTGGCGGCTGTTTAGATGGACTGATTGTCGTCGATTTAACTCAGACTGACCCGAAATTGTTGTCTGCATACATGGGCGAGGAAGGGGTTAAGCAATTCCTGGCATACCACGATTTCGACCCTGCTGTGGCGGATAAATAAAAAAGGCAGGGGACGAGCCCTGCCTTTTTTGTTATATTTGAGATATCAAGACTACGCTTGCGCGAGTGCCTGTTCGATATCTGCGATGATATCTTCTACATCTTCGATACCTACCGAGAGACGTACGTAATCATCGGTCACGCCGGCTGCTTGACGTTCCTCAGCTGTTAACTGGGAGTGTGTGGTTGAAGCTGGGTGAATAGCGAGTGAGCGTGCGTCACCGATATTAGCGACGTGACTGTGAAGTTTAAGTGCGTTGATGAATTTAGTTCCACCTTCGAGACCGCTCTTCACGCCAAAGCCAACCAGTGCACCGTATCCATTGGTAAGATACTTCTTGGCGAGATCGTGGTAGCGGGAGGATTTCAGGCCAGGGTAGTTGACCCATTTTACTTTGGAGTGAGACTCTAGGTATTGAGCAACCTTGAGCGCATTCGCGCAGTGACGTTCCATACGAAGGTGTAAAGTTTCTAGACCTTGTAAGAGTAAGAAAGCATTGAAGGGCGATAAGCAGCTACCTACGTCGCGCAAGAACTGCAGACGCATCTTCATGATAAATGCAATATTAGCTCCGCCTGCTGGGGCGAAGGCCTTGAAGGCTTCCCAGTGAGGCAGACCGTGGTAAGACATGTCGGGTTCAGTGAATCCAGGGAAACGTCCGTTACCCCAGTTAAAATTACCACCGTCGACGACGATACCGCCGATGCTAGTTCCGTGACCACCGATGTGTTTGGTCGCGGAGTGAACCACGACATTCGCGCCGTGCTCGAATGGACGATTTAAGTAAGGCGACAGAGCTGTGTTATCTACGATGAGAGGAATGCCTGCCTCTTTAGCAATTTTGGCAACTTCTTCAAAAGGTAGGATGTTCAAGCGTGGGTTACCTAGGCCTTCACCGTAGAAGGCTTTGGTATTGGGCTTAAGAGCTTTGCGGAAGTTCTCAGGATCGTCTCCGTCAACGAAGGAAACTTGGATACCGAGTTTAGGCAGGGTGTAGTGGAAGAGATTGTAAGTGCCGCCGTAAAGTTGGGCTACTGAGACGATATGGTCACCAGCTCCCGCGATGTTAAGAATAGCGGCGGTGATGGCAGCTTGTCCCGAGGAGTGAGCGAGTGCACCCGATCCGCCTTCGAGGGCTGCGAGGCGTTGTTCAAGTACATCGGTCGTCGGATTCATGATCCGGGTGTAGATGTTGCCGAGTTCCTTAAGTCCGAAAAGGTTAGCGGCATGTTCGGTGTCGCGGAATTGATAACTGGTGGTCTGGTAAATAGGGACCGCACAGGCGCCTGTGGTTGGGTCTGCTTTTTGGCCAGCGTGGAGGGTACGAGTTCCGATTTTCATAGGTAGGTTGCTCAAGTGTATGTATGCCGACTCAATTTCAAGCCAGATTGCCTTTTATGACATCAAATTATAACCAAACGATTCATTCTCGCCCATCGGGCTAAGATTAATCTAGGTTTTAACTATGCCAGTATTACTGCACGATACCATGTCACGCGAAACGCGTCCCTTGTCACTCCGGGCCGGAAAGTCGACGTTTGGCATGTATTGCTGCGGTCCCACCGTTTATGGCCCAGCCCATATTGGAAATTTTAGAACCTTTATATTACAAGACGTTCTCCGTCGGACATTAGAGGTAGACGGATTGAAAGTTAAGCATGTCAGAAATATCACCGATGTTGATGACAAAACCATCCGTGGTGCTCAGACCGCCCAAACGACTTTAACAGAATTCACTAAGCAGTGGACCGATAAATTTCATGCTGACTGCGAGGCACTCGGACT
>JBAXUJ010000210.1:0-1920 GCA_037129735.1 Opitutia bacterium
ACTTCGGTGTATCCAGCAGAATTGGCTTCCTCTAAAAAGAATTGAATTAAAGCACGGACTAAACGGGCCATATCACCCACATAAAAAGGGAAACCTGCGCCGGTGACTTTAACGCCGCGTTCAAAATCAATTGCTTTAGAAAACCAAGCGATATCCCAGTGAGGCTTCGCTGCTGGTGAAATTAATTGATTCACGTCACCCCAAGTAGAATGAACTTTATTATCATTTTCAGTACGCCCTTCGGGCACCGACTCATGCGGAATATTCGGGACGGTTAAACTCACCTGTTTCCAAACTTCCTCCGCTTCACTGACTTTCTTTTCTAATTCTTTAACGCGCGCCGAAGCCTCTTTCATCTCCGCTAACTTCGCTTGAAACTCAGGCGTACCCTTGGGCATTGTGGCCATTTCTTTATTCGCTGAATTTTGTAGAGCGCGGGCGTTTTCAAATTCGGCCACAGCGTGACGGCGAACTTCGTCGGCGGCTAAGACAGCCTCGAGATCCACTTGAAATTTTTTACGAGCAATGCCTTTGCGGACAGTGTCGATTTGCTCACGAAATAACTTAGGGTCTAACATGATTAGACTTTGTTTAATTTACCCGCCCAAGAGCAACGGGGAAGTCACAAAAAAACTCAGAAAAGTTAGCCCGGTGGGGGTTAGACGCCCTTTTATCGGCGACTTCCTTTGGCCGAACTTGCCTCGCCACCCTTTTCGGCTGAGACCACGTCCGTCCGATCATAGGTGAAATTAAGCTCCGCCTGTCCCAGTGTAATATCTTTAATCGCAGCCAACATGGCTTCGCGGTCTATTTGCTTACCCGTCACCGTTAATTTGGGCTGAGAAGATAAAGCATAAACAGTGATGGTGTATTTTTTGACCCCTGGACCTTTGGAATGAGGAGGAGCGTAGGCTAATTCAGGACCAACACAGTTCGACCCATTCACACCGACACCCTTCGTGGCTTTAGCGAGAGAGGTTACCGTATTGGGAATATTATATAAAATCCAATACCAGCGGGCGGGATCACCTTCGTGCGGGAAGTGATGCATCATTACGACGAATGATTTTGTGCCCGCGGGTGCACCCTTCCATTCCAAGGGCGGACTGATACCTGCGCCGTCTCCCGTGAACTCTCGCGGAATACTTCCACCCTCCGTCATCACTGAACTTTTTAAAACAAAATCAGATTTTGACTTAGGAGTCTCAGCGATGAGAACCGAAGAAAAGATTACCAGCCAAAGAAAGTTTAAGAATGAGCGATGCACTCTTTTAAAACCCCCGGAAAATTAAAAAGTAGCAGACTTAGAAAACTTCGGTAGCGCTGAAAAAACGCTTAATTTCAGCAGCGGCAGCTTCTGGGCTGTCCGAGGCGTGACAAACATTGCGCATCATTTCGGTTCCAAAATCTCCGCGAATAGTGCCTTTCGGAGCGACCTTTGAGTTTGTGGGTCCGAGTAATTCACGCACGCGAGCAATGACATTATTACCGCTTAAAACTGCGATAATGACTGGGCGGGAGGACATGAAAGTTTCGATCTCAGGATAAAAAGGCTTATCGGCAACGTGTGCGTAGTGTTCGCGTAATTGACCCGGAGTAAGGCGGGTTAATTTGCAGGCTTGAATGTCAAAACCAGCAGCTTCAAAGCGGGCTAAAACGGTGCCGTAAAGGCGACGCTCCATACAATCGGGTTTTAAAATAATAAGGGTCTGCTCCATAGATTTAATTGGAGAGAGTTTGTTTAGACCTATTTGACAAGACGGAAAGGAACAAACCCGAGATTTAGACCTTCAAAAGCATGCAAATAGCCTGAACCGCAATCGCCCGGCCCTGGCCAATCGAGTCCATGCCTTCATTGGTAGTCGCCTTTACCCCGACTTGATCTTCGCCCACTTCTAGTAGTTCCGAAATGGATTTTTT
>JBAXUJ010000211.1:0-1904 GCA_037129735.1 Opitutia bacterium
AATTACACCTCGATACATTTCATATGAATATTGAGGAAAAAAATCAGGCCGCCGCTATTCTTAAAGTAGGTAAGCACTTGGGCCATTTTCATGCTTGTGGCACTGATCGCGGTATCCCCGGTGAAGATTCTTTAGATTGGAAGCCTATCGTCGCTGCACTTAAAAAAGTCGGCTATCGTGGAGATGTGGTTATCGAATCCTTCACCCCTGATGTTAAAGTGATTGCTCGAGCCGCCGCGATTTGGCGAACGATTGTACCGAGAAAAGACGATATCCCCGTTAAGGGTCTCAAGAACCTTCACCGGTTTTTCGGACGAACGAAATAGTTTCATGCGTCCGTTTCTTTTAATTGTTCTAGCTTCACTCGCTACATACCTGTGTGCTGCAGACAAAAAGAACGTTCTACTTATAGCGGGATCACCTAGTCATGGTCCTGGCGAACATGAACACAATGCAGGGGTGCAACTCCTCGCTGCTGGTTTAAAGCAGGCAGTGCCCGATTTAGTTAATGTCAGTTTTTCTTTAAACAGTGAATGGCCGTCAGATGAACAAGTCTCGTCGGCGGATACGATTGTTATTTATTCTGATGGCGGTAAAAAACATCCCGCACTTCCTCACCTAGCACAACTCTCCAAGAAGATGTTAGCTGGCTGCGGCTTCGTTTGTCTTCACTATGCGGTTGAACCTGCATACGAACGCGCGGGCTGGTTAAGTGTAGACGGCAAACCTTTGAGTCCGCCGCCTGTTGGACGATTTTCTGTAGGTCAGGGATCGAAGGAATTCAAAGAATGGCTCGGTGGTTACTTTGAGCGCTATTATTCGGTAAATCCACATTGGACGGCTGATTTTAAATCGTTGCCTAATCATCCGATCAGTCGCGGAGTGAAATCGTTTAGCTCCCGGGACGAGTGGTATTTCCATATGCGTTTTAAAGATAATATGGAAGGCGTTACGCCCATTCTTATTTCTAGTGTTCCTTCTGAAATGATTAGTGATAAAGACGGAGACTATGTGGGTAATCCTGATGTTCGTAAGGAGGTCTTAGAGGAAAAGAGGCCACAGATTGTTGCCTGGGCGGTGAGCCGAAATGAGGGTGGTCGTGGATTTGGTTTTACCGGAGGTCATTTTCACTCGGGTTGGGCGAACGAAAATCAGCGCAAACTGGTTTTAAATGCTATTCTTTGGACCGCCAAAGCGGAGGTTCCGGCCGGTGGAGTAGCCACAAAATTTTCAGAGGAAGAACTCGCTGCGAACCAAGATAAGAAGCCCGTTCGTAAATAATCTTTTTAGAAAATGATGCTGGTCGTTTGACCTAGGCACAGGGACGGCAATCATATGCCCATGTCTAAGCACATTGCAATCATCGGCGGAACATCGGGCATAGGTCGTGCCACTATCGACCAACTAAAATCTAAGGGATATATTTTACACGTAGCGTGTCGCTCGTCCGAGAAGTTGGCTGATCTGGGTATTTCGTCGCAGGCTTTCGACGCTACTTCGCCTGGTTCATTGGTGTGGCCAGAAAAATTGGATGGTCTGGTTTATTTTCCAGGTACGATTCAGCTAAAACCTTTTCACCGTTTAACGGCGGAAGACTTTCAAAAAGATTTCCAGGTAAATTTATTAGGAGCCGTTGCTGCGCTGCAGTCAGCACTTCCAGCTCTCAAGGCTTCCGGAAATGCCTCGGTGGTTTTATTTTCAACGGTAGCTGTCTCACAAGGAATGCCGATGCACGCCAGTATTGCTTCCGCTAAAGGAGCGGTAGAAGGATTAACGCGAAGCTTAGCCGCGGAATGGGCACCAGTGATTAGAGTGAATGCGATTGCACCATCTCTCACCGATACACCTTTAGCTGCGGGATTACTTAATTCCGATTTAAAGAAAGAGGCTTCAGCTAAGCGCCA
>JBAXUJ010000212.1:0-1894 GCA_037129735.1 Opitutia bacterium
AATTAATTCCCGTTTTACCGCCCACCGAACTATCCACCATCGCTAAAAGTGTCGTAGGAACTTGGATACATTCAATACCTCGTTGGTAGGTAGCTGCGGTGAATCCAGCTAAATCGCCGATGACTCCGCCCCCGATTGCAAAAACGGTGCCATCGCGGGCGATACCTTGCGCTGCTAAGAAATTCCAGAGTCTTAATAATTCCTCAGCTGATTTCGCTTTTTCACCGTCCACTTGAGTGATGACTATCGGCATCACGGCAGAAATCTTCTTAATTAAATCAGGCTGAGCTTGGGCAATGGCAGGCGAGGTTATCGCGACGCACTTTTTATTTTTCTGAAGATGACTTTGGGCTGTGAGTAGAACTTCCGACCATACACCGGCACCAATTCGTACTGGGTATGAATGTCGAGCGAGTTGAACTTGTACACTTTCCACGGCCATGAATTAAACCTGAGTTATTGAATCGTTGCTGGCAAGCCAACCTATACTTCCAGCCCGACCACCGACCTAGCATAGGCCTTTTTATTGAACGGTACGAGATCTTCGCTGGTCTCACCTAACCCAATAAATCTAACGGGAATACCCAGCTCGCGTACAATGGCTACCAGGGCGCCACCTTTGGCCGAGCCATCAAGTTTGGTCACAATAATTCCCGTTAACTGAACCGCTTCGTGAAAAACTTTAGCTTGTTCGAGTGAATTTGCACCGAGTGAACCATCGACCACCAACCATTTTTCATGCGGTGCACCAGTCAGGGCTTTATCAGTCACCCGGACGACTTTTCTAAGTTCTTCTAAAAGATGTGTCTTTGTGTGTAGTCTTCCTGCGGTGTCTAAAATAACAAAATCTGCACCTCGGGCTACTCCGGCTTTAATGGCGTCGAATGCAATCGCTGCGGGATCTGCTCCCGCGGCTCCACTTACAATTTCTGCACCTGTTTTTTCTGCCCAAGAAGCGAGCTGTTCGCTCGCGGCAGCACGGAAGGTATCGCACGCACCCAGAATACAGCGCCGACCATTTTTTTGCCAACGGGACACTAACTTGGCTGCGGTGGTGGTTTTACCTGCACCATTGATACCTAAAAGCATAATCACCGCGGGTTTTTGCGAGGGCGGATTCCACTCTCCACAATTTTCTAAAACATTTTCGATCACTTTTGCGGCGGCTTCAGCCGGACCCGCCTGACGTAATTCTGCATCATTTTTCCATGCGTTTTTAGCCGCCTGTACGGCTTCTTCGGTCGTCGTTACGCCAAAGTCACCAGCAATTAAAAGCTCACGTAATTTCTCGACGGATGATTCATCCATCGGCCGTGCAAAAAGATTAGTGAGCGCGGCGGTGGTACGATTAAGCCCAGCTTTGAGTTTCTCGAAAAAACCACCACTCATTTTTAAGCTCCCTCTGCTTTGCGTGGGTCGCGTCCGATTTCACCTTTATAGCGATCAAGAATACCATTCACGAATCGCTTGGATTCATCGGTCGAAAAACTCTTAGCAAGATCAACAGCTTCGTTGATGGTTACAATCGGTGGAATGTCAGTTCGACGCATCAATTCGAAAATAGCTAAACGAAGGATGGCTAAGTCCACTTTAGCAATACGTTCAAACGCCCAATTTTCGGTGAAGCGCTTCACCACTTCGTCAATGAGATCAATATCCTTAATAACACCATGAATGAGTTCTTCGGCAAAAGAATAGTAGTCACGTGGTTGTTCTTGTTCGCTGAAAAAATCAAAGAGCGCGGTTACTAAATCGCCGTGTCGTTGTGATTCCCAGGAATAAAGAAACTGCATCGCGGCGACACGACTGTCGTGCCGACGATTGCGTTTTTGCGGGGCTGCGGGGGTCTTTTCTGCTTCAGGATTTTCCACGTTAATTTTTGTCAAAGGGTTCA
>JBAXUJ010000213.1:0-1887 GCA_037129735.1 Opitutia bacterium
TTGGCAAGTCGCGCATTGGAGCCGCAAATGTCGGGTTACGTTATCTCGCTACGCTCAATAAGCTAACCCGACCTACACGGCTTATTATTGACGATCACCGCCATCGTAATTTATTGGCGAGCTATTTTGAATCGCAAGGTTTCGATAGTCTGTTGGCGGCAGTTTGTCCATCCGCTACCAGTCTGATCCTGAGCCTTTGTTAGGGTTGTACAAAAACAAGTCTCCCTGTAAAAAGCAGGAAGGCTCGAAGTCGTCATTCGTTTTACCGCACCTATAAATCTATAGGTGTTCAATCGAGTCAATCCATCACTTTAATCAACCCCAGAGGGAATAAAATGATTGATCGGCACTCACCATTAAATTACACTAAGTGAAATTTAATGGTGAGTATAAATCCATGCAACCTATACGTCGTTTAATGCAAAACTTGGATAAATTAGCCAATGCTGAGCATTATCTTTTCACGCCAGATGATTTAAGGGCGCTTTTACCTGATTTAACAGACTCTGCTTTTAATACTCTTTTGTGCCGTGTTAGTAAAGACCAACAATTAACCAGACTTTGTCGAGGACTTTATTTTTTTGAAAAAGTCGCGCCTATTTCCGGACTTTTATTGTTTCATGCCGCCGCAAGATTACGCGCTGATTGCTTAAATTATATTAGTTTAGAAACGGTGCTGAGTGACGCGGGGGTTATTTCTCAAATACCGATTAATCATATTACTGTTATGTCATCGGGCCGTAGCAGTGTGATTTCTTGTGGTCGATGGGGAACTATTGAGTTTGTGCGTACCCGTCAAAAACCTCAAGATTTAGAAAAGCAAATTTATTATGACGCGCGTTGCAAATTATGGCGGGCTACAGTGCCACAAGCGTTACGTGATATGCGAGTGACGCATCGTAATACTGACTTAATAGATTGGAGTGTGGCTAATGAGTTTGTTTGATCAACTGGTAGATGAAGCCTTGGCAAATAGACAAGAATTAAGCTCTTTACGTGTAGTCGTCGAAAAAGAATTGCTGCACCATGATATTTTGCGCGTGTTAAGTGAATCCGGCTTATTGAGTCAACTGACTTTTATTGGCGGGACTTGTTTACGTGCGTGTTATGGCTCAAATCGACTGAGTGAAGACTTGGATTTTACGGGAGGCGCCGACTTTAATCGAGATAGATTAATGACTATGGGAGAGATGCTGGTTACGAACATGATGACTAAATACGGTCTGGAAATTCAGGTGAGTGAACCCACCCGAGAAAGTGATAACGTGGATACCTGGAAACTAAAAGTACAGACTCGCCCAGATCGAAAAGATTTACCAGCCCAGCGTATTAATATCGACGTGTGCGCTATACCCAGTTATCAGCCACACCCCATGCTGTTATTAAATCCCTATGGCGTTGAAATGGGCACGAGTGGTTTAATTTTACAAGTTGAGAGTAGAGAAGAAATTTTTACTGATAAGCTTTGCGCCTTTGCTCTTCGTCCAAACCGAATTAAAAATCGTGATTTATGGGATATAGCCTGGTTACATCAACAGGGCGTTAGGCCTCAAATGGATTTACTGGCAAAAAAAGTGATAGACCATAAAACGGACTCTCGGCAGTTTCTAAACTTATTTGAAATACGGTCTGCTACACTTAAAAATGATCCCAAGGTAGCAATAGAGTTTAAAAAAGAAATGAGACGTTTCTTACCGGCGGATTTAGTTACTCAAACCGCTGATCAACCCGCATTTTGGGATGTTATGACCCAAATTATTCATAACTTCTCTTTGCAAATTCGACAACATTTTTTGGGTTCTGATGCTATCGATACCTTTAACATGTGATTAGGACTACATCAAGGTAAAGACTCAGCTCCAACCAATTTTAAAGGACAGCCCTGAA
>JBAXUJ010000214.1:0-1880 GCA_037129735.1 Opitutia bacterium
GCGGTAGCATATTCGCGGGGTAGTACATCCATATTAATAATCTAACGACTTCTGGAGTAAACGCACGACCTTTCGACCAGTTTCCTTTTCATACCAGTCTTCAGTACCGCGGGGCACACGTAATTCCCCCAATTGGTCAATAAATGTCTGTGCCGGCGTCCGCAATTTACCGGCCAAAGGGTGGAGTAATAAACTGAGGTCACGCGGACGGAGGGGGTCATCGGTAACATTCTCCCGTGTCACCGACTTGATTAATTTTTCGGAATTCAGACCGAAGTGCTCAGCGATTTTCTGACCGATTGAATAACGACTCAGCGCATCGAGTCCTGCCCAGTGATAAACGCCGTTGAGGGTTGTTCTTTCACATAACTCCACAGCGACATCGGCGAGATTACTGTAAGAGACAGGCTGACGAATCTCATCGGTATAAAGTGAAGTCGTTTTACCTTTAGCCCAATCGTGAAAAAGTCGCTCATGTAGTGAGAATTGTCCGGTAAATGAATTTCCATTGAGAACAGATGTTCGCACGACTGCTGAATGTTCACGGCCATAATTCAATACTGCGACTTCGCCTGCAGCTTTGGTTGAAGCATAAGTGTTTAGAGGCCGAGGCTGATCGGTGTGTCCGTATTTACCCGACTTTCCGTCGAAAACCATATCTGTAGAAAAATGGATTAATTTACCGCCCACGTGGAAACAAAGTTGAGCTAATCTCTTAGGCAAATGCTCGTTTAATTCTGCCGCTAATTCTTTATTAGATTCGCAGTCATTAACCTTGGTTAAACCTGCGCAATTAATCACTGCCTGGGGAAATTCTTCGAGAATAAGGGATTGAAGTTTTACATCATCACAAAGATTCATCTGCAAAAAACGAACCGGTTCACTCGTATAGAGAGTATTCTTTCCCCCGATTGCTAAAACATCATGCCCCCGGCGTTGGGCGGCCTCGACTACAGCCCGCCCCAGAAAACCGGTGGCTCCTGTAACGATAATTCGCATGAATCGATTTAATATAATTAATTTGATTTAGGCAAGCGGGGAGGGCGTTCCGACGCTTGCCAAATTGGTAAGGATGGTTTGATATCTAACTTTATGCCGACCTATTCCGAATTGGCCAATCATCAGGTGCTCTCTCAGCCGGTCTACGAGGCTGGGCGTCCTATTGAAGTGGTAGCTCGTGAATTCGGTCTCGATCCCAGTTCAGTCATTAAGTTGGCCTCAAATGAAAATCCATTAGGGCCATCACCCCTTGGACTAGCCGCAGCCAAAAAAGCTTTAGAATCTGCACACCTCTATCCCGATGGTGGCTCCACATTTTTACGGGAAAAACTCGCAAAAATTTGGTCCATGCAGCCCAACCAATTTGTCATCGGTAATGGCTCAAACGAAGTGATGATTCTTTTGGCACAAGCATTCTTGCGTCCTGGAAGCGAAGTTATTTTTGGATCACAAGCTTTCGTCGTCTACAAATTAGCAACACTCATGCAAGGGGCTACGCCAGTCGAAGTGCCTATGCCCAATTTCTGTCACGACTTAAAAGCGATGCGTGCAGCTGTGACCGATAAGACACGAATTCTGTTTCTAGCCAGTCCTAACAATCCCACGGGCGGAACAGACAATCCACAAGACATCGTTGAATTAGCAAAGTCATTACCTGATCACGTAATCTTTTGTTTAGACGAAGCCTATACCGAGTACCTTGATTCATCGGCAGACTTGCGCGAACTGATTAATGCCGGACGCAAAGTCGTCGTCACTCGCACTTTCTCAAAAGCTTATGGCCTAGCTGGACTACGTGTAGGCTATCTGATGGGTTCGAGCGAAGTTTGCGGACTACTTAATCGAGTGCGCCAGCCCTTTAATGTTAACTTGCCTGCACT
>JBAXUJ010000215.1:0-1868 GCA_037129735.1 Opitutia bacterium
GCAAGCCGCTCAAGTCGCCCCAGGAATGTTGGAGCGACATTACAGCCCAAGTACTCGAGTTGAATTATTCGCTCACGGAGCCTTACCTGCATCAACTGAAAAAAACTCCGCGATTCTTTTTTTAAGTCGTCGCAAAGATTTCTCATCCAATAGTGAGCTATTTTATCTTTCTGAAAATAATTCACTCACTGAGGCCGCTGCGAATCTCTTTGATTTGCTGCGCAAATTAGATGCTCGGGGCTTCTCCAAAATTTACGTGGAATGCGCTGAATTTGCTGAACTGGGCTTGGCTTATAACGATCGGTTAACCCGCGCTGCTGCCCGCTAATTACATGCAGAATCTTTTGGATACATTAAAGAAGGCGACCGATTTTCTAAGTCGCAAAGGATTAGAAAAACCACGCATGGAGGCGGAACATTTATTCGCTGCTGGCTTGGGCATAAAGCGTTTAGACCTTTATTTGCAGTTCGAAAGATTACTCAATGACTCCGAGGTCGAAACGTTGCGAGCGATGACTGTTCGACGTGGCAATCGCGAACCTTTACAACATATTACCGGAAAAGTTTCGTTTCGTGATTTAGTTTTAAAGTCCGATAACCGCGCGCTAGTTCCTCGTCCTGAAACCGAAGAGATCATTGATTTAGCGCTAGCATTATTTCCGGCTGATTCCGTGGTGAGGGTTTTGGATTTAGGTACTGGGTCTGGCGCTATTGCTCTCGCTCTCGCTACCGAACGTCCGCTCTGGAAAATCGATGCTTTAGACAAATCCGTTGAGGCTTTGGCTTTGGCTAAAGAAAATGCTCAGCTCACTCAATTAGAGGGTAGGGTTAATTTTGGGCAGTCTAACTGGTTTGAGGCGGTGACAGATAAGTACGATTTAATTATTTCGAATCCGCCGTATTTAACTGAAAACGAAGTAGCGACGGCCGACCCGGAAGTAAAAGACTTCGATCCGCATTCCGCACTCATTGCACCGGAAAATGGTCTGGCTGATTTAAAAATCATTTTAACCGAGGCACCTAAGTTTTTAAATCAAGGGGGTTGGGTGCTATGTGAAACAGGAATCGACCAACACGTCGCACTGGCAGAAATTTCTAAACAAAACTCATATAAGGAATATGAGGGTGTCAGTGATATGAGTGGCCGCCCTAGATTTTGGAAGGCTCAGAAGGCTATTTAAGCTTATACTATGGGTCTCTTCTTGCCCTCATTCCCACCTTTCGTCTTAAAATAGATTTATGTCTCAGCCAGCACCCAAGCCCAAAACAGCCATCACACCTACTCGCTCTGAAAATTATCCAGAGTGGTATTTACAGGTGATCAAGGCTGCTGAGCTCGCTGAGAATAGCCCCGTCCGCGGTTGCATGGTCATTAAGCCCTGGGGTTATGCGCTTTGGGAAAATATCCAGCGCGATTTAGATGCCATGTTTAAGGAGACGGGTCACGTGAATGCGTATTTCCCGCTTTTTATTCCGATAAGTTATTTACAGAAGGAAGCTCAACACGTTGAAGGCTTTGCTAAAGAGTGTGCGGTCGTTACGCATTCGCGCCTAGAGGCCGGACCTGATGGTAAATTAGTTCCTGCGGGTGAACTCGAAGAGCCTTTAATTGTTAGACCAACCTCCGAAACCATTATCGGTGAAACTTATTCCAAGTGGGTACAGTCCTATCGCGATCTCCCTATTTTAATTAATCAGTGGGCTAACGTCGTTCGCTGGGAAATGCGCACTCGATTATTTTTACGTACCGCTGAATTTTTATGGCAAGAAGGTCACACCGTTCACGCGACCCAAAAAGAAGCGGAAGAAGAAACGATGAAGATGTTGGAAGTGTATGCTGACTTCGCTGAGAACTATATGGCGATGCC
>JBAXUJ010000216.1:0-1856 GCA_037129735.1 Opitutia bacterium
ATAATACCGCACATCATCAACCCAGCGATTTGTGGCGAAGGCTTTAAATTAGCGGTTTTGAACATATCCGCGATAATCGAGCAGGTTGATCCGAGGGGACGATTAACAAAAAGAATCGGCTGGTTGGTGTGTGGATTGCCTAAGCGGTGGTGGTCGATCACTTCAGCGATTTCGACTTCATTCGCTCCGTCTACGGCTTGGGATAATTCATTGTGGTCCACTAAAACCAAGCGGTGATGCACAGGCTTTAAAATATCGGATTTACTAAAAACACCGATGAGTTTGCCGTCTTCATTTACCACGTGGCAAATGAGCGCGTTGGACTGCACAATGCGACGGCGGGCAACGGAGAGTTTTTCTTGAGCCTGGAAGAGGGGTGCGTCGCGTTGAATTAAATTACCGATGAGCGTAGCAGCACGCACGGCCCAAGCGGTAGTTGCACTATCGGTGTCGGCATAAACGACAGAAACTTTTTTCTCTTCAGCGAATGCTAGGCATTCTTTAGACATTTGGTGTCCGCCAGTGACGATGATGAGACGGACGCCCATCTCAATGGCGCGCTGATGAACATCGTTACGATCACCCACTACGATAATACTTTTATTCGTCGGAATGCCTTCTTTGGTCGCAGACTTTCCGAAGGACTCTAATTCCATCGCTGCAACGCGTACGTAAAGTTCGTTGATTTGGGTGGAGTCAAAAATGGCGACGGCTTTTCCTTTAATCGATTGGACAATCGCATCGATGGAACTCGTCACCTTACGCATCGAAGTAGCGATTTTAGGTTTAGGAATAAAATAATCCCCCAAAGCGAAGATTGAAACGTAGCCCTCGAGTTGTCCTTCGCGTCCAATGACGGGCAAGGCACGCAAGTCATGTTCATCGAGTATTTCTAGAGCGCGGGCGCAGGTGTCATTAATTGAAACCACAAACGGATTCGTTTGCATGATGTCTTCGACGCGTGGATTTACGTCACCTACGAAAATAGGAAGACTTACTCCGAAACGTTGTAAGATGGCATCGATACGGGCGTTGGAATTTCCACAACGTGCAGCGACATAACCCTTTTGACCTGATGCTTCTTTGAATGCGGCGTAGGCGATGGCGGAACAGATTGAGTCAGCATCAGGATTTTTATGCCCAATCACATACGTCGGTGCATTGGCACGAGCGTAAGTTGAAGGGATGGGGGGCGGAACGGACATGGGCTAAACTAAAGAGCGATAAGCAGTCTTAATGAGAGAATGTCTCAGTGGAAAGAGTGAATTCTAAATGAATGTAAAAGAAGCCAGCCGAGACTGCGACATCTCGGTGACAACGGGAACTAAACTTTCTGACTGAACTTAGGCTTATTTAGCGAAAGGATAGTCAGTGTATCCCTTAGGACCGGCCGCGTAAAAGGTCGCCTCATCAGGCGTGTTCAGTGCTAAATTCTTTTCCAGGCGATGAGGAAGGTCGGGGTTAGCGAGGAAAGGCACACCATAGGCAATGGCATCCGCCCAGCCTTCTTTAATAGCCTGTTCGCCTTGAGCTCGGTCAAATCCACCGGCCGTAATCATGACTCCCTTGAAGCAATGACGAAGCTCTTTGGGTCCGACTCCATCCTTTGCACCGTGGGCAATGTCTTGCGCGGTCACGCGTGTGACGTGGGCGTAGGCGATTTCTAATTTTGAAAGTTCACCGAGTACATAACTGAAGGTGCGTTGCGGATTGCTATCATGCATATCGTTAAACACTCCACCTGGAGAGAGACGAACACCCACACGATCAGCGCCCCAAATCGAAATAACCGCACCGGTGACTTCTAATAAAAGTCGGGCACGATTTTCAACCGAACCACCATAATTGTCGGTACG
>JBAXUJ010000217.1:0-1852 GCA_037129735.1 Opitutia bacterium
GTGTCTGTAGCGACTTACTTAATCCGCAGAAAAAAAATGCTTTCATTGAATCTCTCAAGGAGAGTCAGTTGAGCAAGCGCGAGGCGTATGAGAAAAATCAACCTGCTGAAGTTATTTCCTTGGCTGAAGCCCGACAAAAAGGTCTCCAACTTAACGCACCCTTACAACCAGCACCGAAAAAACCAGGGGTAACACTGTTTGAGCGGATTGATGCAGCCTCCGTCGCAGAAATGATTGATTGGACGCCTTTCTTTGTGACTTGGAGCTTAAAGGGCACCTTCCCAAAAATCTTTAATTCAGAAAAATACGGCACCGAAGCGCGTAAGTTATTTGATGATGCTCGCCGAGAACTCGATTTATTAATTAAAGAAAATCGTTTTCATCTGAGAGGCGTCGCCGGAATCTGGTCTGCTCGCAGAGTGGGCGATGACGTGGCCGTGTTTGAAAACGAATCACAGAAAAAAGAAATTGGAAAATTCCATTTCCTCCGAGACCAAAGAAAACGCCCACAGGTAAAAACCTGTCGCTCCTTGGCTGACTTCGTCTCGGCTAAACCAGGAGATCACATCGGTGCATTTGCGGTATCCGCAGGCAAAGAAATCGAAGACTACGCAGCGACTTTCAAAGAGAAGGACCCCTATCGTCATATTCTCATTCAGGCTATCGCTGATCGACTGGCCGAAGGTTGCGCCGAGTGGTTGCACTGCGAAGTACGTAAGAATCTCTGGGGCTATGCTCCTAATGAAAATTTAACGGTCGAAGAATTAGTAGACGAAAAATATGCAGGGCGTAGACCTGCTGCCGGATATCCCGCCTGTCCTGAACACACCGAGAAAGGTCAAATCTGGAGATTACTCCAAGCGGACCGCATTGATTGCACCTTAACCGAATCCTTTGCGATGAATCCGGCAGCGTCAGTGTCTGGTATTTATTTCGGCAATCCACAGGCTATTTACTTCGACGTCGATTCGCTCGGTCGCGACCAAGTGGAAGATTATGCAAAAAGAAAAGGTTGGTCGGTCGCCGAAGCAGAAAAATGGTTAGCACCAGTCTTAGGATACAAAACTTAATGAACGAATCCGAGTTGCAGACTATTTTAAAAAGCTTGGACGTAACCCATGCTCAGGCGGTAAAACGTTTTTTCGGAGAATCGATTAGTCCACACACAACTATTGCGTCGATAGACCAAGGTGATTGCGAGTGGACTGATTGGTTTAAGGCAATGGCAACGCTACAACTTTGGCTTGAATCGCAAAAGCGTGATTACCCTCTTGAACGAAAGCTGGGTTACTTAAGTTGCACGGTTGAAGCTTTTAAGAACACACCCTCCCTCATGCGCCCAAAGCTCAGTGAGGCAACGGAACGCATGTTAGCTCAACACGGATTTAGTGATCAGTAATGTCTACGCCACAGCGCATTCTAGTCATTGGTGGAGGCGCGGCAGGATTCTTTGCGGCGATTACCAGTGCTGAGAACTCTAACGCTCAAGTATTTCTCTACGAAGCCACTCCGCATCTATTATCGAAAGTAAAGATTTCGGGTGGTGGACGGTGCAATGTGACGCATGCCTGTTTTGAACCCGAGCAATTAGTAAAAAATTATCCTCGTGGTGGACGCGAACTTTTAGGTGCCTTTCACCGCTTTCAACCCCGCGATACCTTGGCGTGGTTTAATACACGCGGTGTAGAAACTAAAACTGAAGAAGACGGGCGGATGTTTCCCACTTCGGATAACTCTGAATCCATTGTCAACGCGCTGATGGATGCGGCTCAGAAAAATCAGGTAAAAATCTTAGTCCAACGCGGCGTTAAAACCATTCAGTATATTAATGAGAAATTTGAAGTAGAATTAA
>JBAXUJ010000218.1:0-1832 GCA_037129735.1 Opitutia bacterium
ACCAGCCCATGCGGAAATGCTTCAGTCCACACTTTTGTGCCGTTCGTAAAATTTCCTCCGTTTGCGCCGCACGACTCACCTCAATGATATCGGTAGTCAAAGTAAGCACTTGTAATTTTTCTTTGCGATAGGCCTCCACCATTTTGGGGATTTCTTCCAACACGTTGGTGCCTTCGAGAATTTCTTTTTTACGAATCGGCACTTCAACGCCATCATATCCAAGATCGGCCACCTGCTTAGCAATCTCGGCATAAGGCAGACCGACGAAAATTTTGGTGAATAGATGGAACGTGGGCTTTACCGCCGCGGGTTGATTTGATTGAGCTAACATAAAAGGCGGACGCAAGGTAGCAGCCGAAAACAGTAGTGCTGATTGCGCAAGGAAGTTTCGTCGTGAGAGGCTCATTTATTTTTTCTTAGAAATGGTTAAGCGACGCACTTCGCCTAGGCCAAGTGAAGTATAAAGAATATCTCCATTGCGCGGATCGAAGCCAAAGCCCGTCACCGTCACATCATTGCACAAAAATTCATCTACCCAAACTCCATCGACCTCACGCAGTGCCTTCAACCATCCACGGCCATAATCCGCAAAGATGTAGGCACCTTTTAATGAAGGGATTGTTTCGCCACGATAAACACATCCACCCGTGACCGAAATTCCTTCTTTATGTTCGTAATCGTGAATCGGCTCGATGTATCCAGAATTTGGATTCGGTTTATTTTTTTCGGAATAAACCTTGGTCGCAGATTTATTAAAGCTGCGTAAGCCCTCGCGATCGCTCCAGCCATAATCGCCTCCGGGGACGATGATATCGATTTCCTCGTAGAGATTTTGGCCGACATCGCCGGTGAAGATTCGACCGGTAGGGGGGTCGAAACTGAAGCGCCAGGGGTTGCGGAGGCCGATGGCCCAGGTCTCGGTTCGGACCTTGGAGGGGTCAAGTTTTACCCCCCGACAGGTGGTGGCCGTCACAAAAGGGTTGTCTGCGGGTACCGCGTAATACGCCCCACCCTTGTCATCTAAGATAACCGAAGGATGGCTATTCGGGGGTAGGTTGCCGGGGCGTTTATCGACGTCGATCCGGTAGAGGGCGGCATGGAAACCTTTGGTGATATCCCCAGAGTTTTTAAGCCGATCATCCGCCTGACCCCCATCGCCACAACTTATATATAAGTAGCCATCGGGACCGAAGTGTAAATCACCCCCATTATGGTTACTCGCGGAGTCTAATTGTGTAATTATAGCTTGTTCCGATTCTTTAACTACTTGGAGGGATGTATTATCGGCCAATTTGAATCGAGATAGGCGCTGGTGGAGTTTTCCGTTAATCTTAAGACTATAATAAACAAAGAGATAGGGATTTTTGTCGAACTCTGGATGTAGGGCCGCGCCGAGCAAACCGCACTCACCACCCTGCTCAAATACGCCGTCGCTAGGCTTACTAACGTCTAAAATCTGCGTTTTTTCTGCGTCGGTTTCTCTTATTTTTACGCGTTGGATTTGTCCGCACTTTTCAACGACTAAAAGTTCATCTTTTCGTCCGGGGACTGAGACGAGTCCGAGAGGCTGGACAAATTTGAGAGGACCAAAAGCGGGTTCACCTCGATAGGTAATTTCTGTCTGAGCGTGGATTGAGCCGGGTAAAAAAATTGCGACCAGCAGAGCGATCAAGAAATCAATTTTCATGGCGTAGGGGTGGAGGGGTAAGCTCTCGAATACTGATGACACTAAATTGAGTAAGTGCAAGTCGAGGCTACGCCCCGCTGGTCCGTCCGGCACCCCCCATGTAAAATACCTTTATTTTTCGCTGGTTTTATTCGCACACATGGCT
>JBAXUJ010000219.1:0-1821 GCA_037129735.1 Opitutia bacterium
CTAATCACTAGCCGAATATTGTGGTTGGAGGGACTCGAGATGGGCATGAATCGAGGTACAAATTCAACAGGCAAAATCGTGGATACAAAAGAACGCTTCATCTATATCCACGGAACCAACCAGCATGAAAAATTAGGAACTCCTAATAGTCACGGCTGCGTTTTATTATCTGATAAAGATATTATAAAACTTTTTGAAACTATATCCGTCGGTACTTACGTTTACTTAAGTTAATTATTCTTCAGACTGACTATTTTTAGAGTTCAGCCATTCTTTAATCATCGCTTGGGCTACGGGGCCTGCGGTTAATCCACCCCAAGTATTGGTATCAAGTTGACCTTCAACTAAAACAGCAAAAGCGACTTGTGGGTTTTTTGCGGGTGCAAATCCAATAATCCAAGCGAGGTGGGCTTTTTGTCCCGATTTAAAATATTCGGCGGTTCCTGTTTTGGCCGCGAATTGAAATCCAGGAATTTGTATTGAGCGTGCGGTTCCTTCATTGACGCAACGAATCATTCCTTCGCGAATGGCATTTAATTGATTTCTATTAAGTCCGATAGGTCGAGAATCTTGGTGATAAGGAATCCTCGTTGGATCATGAAAAATAGTAGGCGTTGTGCGTGTTTCACCCCGTGAGATGGATGCGGCAAAGCAAGCCATGTGGAGTGGGGTGGTAAGGATGAATCCTTGTCCGATTGAACAATTGGCGGTGTCGCCGCCTGTCCAAGCACCTTGTCCTATATTTTGTTTATAGTCAGAATCCGGAATAATCATTTTACGCGCTGGCGATGGGAGCTCATACTGACTGGGATTTTCACTGCCCATGACAGTCGGGTTTGTTTTTAATAAGGTTTTATCTAAACCAAAACGTCTGGCTTCTTGTGCAAGTAAATCGGGCCCGACCATTAAACCAACTCGGTAGTTCCAGACGTTACATGAGATGGCTAGCATCTTTTCAACGTCAACTTGTCCGAATCCATACGGTTCGTGTTCAGGGAAATCGCGATTTCCAATTCGCAAACTTGGACCACAGTCCAAAATATCATCGTAATCAATTTTTCCATTACGCATCCCTGCGATTGCTGTAATAATTTTAAAGGTAGAGCCTGGAGCGTAAAGTCCTTGGGTGGCACGATTCATCCAGCCGCCTTCCTCTTGAATTTCATCGTAGTACTTGTTCGTTACCTTACTAGCTAACCGGTTCGGGTCATAGTTGGGTTGGCTAGCTATTGCTAAAATTTCTCCCGTATTAACATCTAACATTACTGCCGCACCCGGTAGCGAATTGCCGACTGAATCTTTGATCGAGCCCAAGGCTCTTTCTGCAGCTTGCTGAACGTTTACATCAAGAGATAGGCGGATGATACTGCCTTGTCGTGATGGGTAGCTTTCTAAAAGTTCTCGTTTGTATCCGCCCGAGGTTTTGGTCCAACGCTCCCAACCGCTAGAACCTTTGAGATTATAATCGTGAGTTTGCTCAACCCCTTCGGCACCAACTTTTCCTGTATACTTAGATTTACTCAGTTTCTTGAACGAAATCTCGAAATTAGGATCGAAGTCATCTGGTAGCTGATTGGTGTCTTTGACGTACCCGAGCGTATGGCATGCCCGAGAACCAAATGGATAGGAGCGAATCATATCAGACTCAATGGTGATGGGTCCATCGACTGGGAATTGCTCAATAAAACGTGCAATAGATCGATCGGCTTCTTCATCCGAAATTTCATTTCTGAGCTCTGGAAAAGTTAAATCGGATTTGAGTGTGAATTTTAAGACTCTCGAATCACGCATATGCTTAGCAAACGCCGCACCATTGATTTG